>JBLMWR010000265.1:0-12414 GCA_050257335.1 Deltaproteobacteria bacterium
AGCAGGCGAAGGTCCAGGACAAGATCGACGCCGCCAACCGGTGGGAGCTTGACCGCGAGCTGGAACTCGCCATGGACGCCATGCGGCTGCCTCCCGGGGAGGCGGTCGTCAAGACCCTGTCGGGCGGCGAAAAGCGGCGTGTGGCGTTGTGTCAGATCCTTCTGAAACGCCCCGACATGCTGCTCCTCGACGAACCGACCAACCACCTCGACGCTGAATCGGTCGCCTGGCTGGAACGCTTCCTGCACGACTTTACGGGAACGGTCGTCGCCGTCACGCACGACCGCTACTTTCTCGACAACGTCGCAGGCTGGATCCTGGAGCTCGACCGCGGCCGCGGTTATCCGTTCGAGGGAAACTATTCAAACTGGCTGGAGCAGAAGCAGGCGCGCCTGGCGGTTGAAGAAAAGCAGGAGTCGAAACGCCAGAAGACTCTGAAGAAGGAACTGGAATGGGTGCGGATGGCGCCGAAGGCCCGGGCCACGAAGAACAAAGCCCGCCTCGAGCGCTACGAGCAGCTCGTCGCCCAGGAATACGACGCCCGCGAAGACGCCGCCGACATCCAGATTCCCTCCGGCCCGCCGCTGGGGGACGTGGTCGTCATTGCCGAGAACGTCTCGAAAGCCTTCGGCGACAACCTGCTGTTCGAGAACATGACGTTCCGACTCCCCCGCGGAGGGATCGTCGGCGTCATCGGACCAAACGGCGCCGGGAAGACAACCCTGTTCCGCATGATCATCGGCCAGGAAAAGGCCGACAGCGGCACGCTGCGCGTCGGCGAATCGGTGATGCTCGCGTACGTCGACCAGTCGCGAGACGCGCTCGACCCGAAGAAAACAGTTTATCAGGAAGTTTCCGGCGGGCTCGACATCCTCGAAGTCGGCAAGGTGCGGATCCACGCCCGCAGTTATCTCGGGCGGTTCAATTTCAAAGGCCCCGATCAGCAGAAGCTCGTCGGCCAGCTCTCGGGGGGGGAACGCAACCGCGTGCACCTGGCGAAAATGCTGCGCTCGGGGGGCAATCTGCTGCTGCTCGACGAGCCGACGAACGACCTCGACGTCGAAACCCTGCGGTCGCTGGAAGAAGGGCTCGAAAACTTCGGCGGGTGTGCCGTCGTCATCAGCCACGACCGCTGGTTTCTCGACCGCATCGCCACGCACATCCTGGCGTTCGAAGGGGAGAGCCAGGTCTACTGGTGCGAAGGGAATTACCAGGTGTACGAGGCGAATTATCACCAGCGGATGGGGGCCGCCGCCGACCGCCCCCACCGGATTCACTACAAGCACCCGTATTCGCGGTAGGCCGCGGCGGTGCTTGCGCGAACATGAGTCATGGAAGTGTTTCAACCAGCAATTGTTCGGCGGCCCGGTGTCCCAGGGACACAAGTTTCTTGCCAACCTTCGCCGAAACGAGTCCCCCTTCGGCTGAGTTTTCGGCGACGGTCGCCGTGGCACCCACTTCCAGTCCAGTCTCGGTCAGGTACCGCAGGAATTCGGGCTGCTGATTGAGGACACGGACGACGCGGATTCGAGACAGAGCGGGGCAGGTCGAGAGCGGGACAGCCTGCGCCGACTTTCCACGCATCAGACCGTCGGCCGAGGGGATCGGGTCGCCGTGCGGATCCGTTTCAGGGCGTCCCAGATACTCGTCGATGCGGTCAATGAGCATGTCGCTGACGGCATGCTCCATGTGCTCGGCTTCTTCGTGAACTTGGTCCCAGGTGAGATCCAGCGTGCGGACGAGGAATAACTCGATGAGGCGGTGTCGGCGCAACATCCGGAAGGCCAGCGTTTTTCCGGCTTTGGTCAAACTCACTCCCTCGTAGGGCTTATACGTCGCCAGCCCACTTTCCGACAGCGTTTTCAGCATGCTGGTCACCGTTCCGGGGGAGACGTTGACAGTCGCGGCCAGTTGGCCGGTCGAAATGCATTCGGACTTCGTGGCGATAACCAGTTGCAGGATGGCTTTCAGGTAGTTTTCGACCGTCAAACTGGGCATGGGAGTTCGATTTTTGATGATTCAAAAAAAATAATTGGACGATATTGACAGAATTGCCGGATTTCGTGAAAATCGTCAACGGCGAATGATACGCTGCCGTTGCCCGCGCGGCCAGTCGGCCGTTCGTAGTCCCGCCGTCAGGCGGCAGCGGATGTCGAACGGTGAAACCGCCTGAAGGCGGTACAAAACGCGTTCCGAAACTCCAATCATGAATCGTTTTCTGCTCTTCACCAGCCTGCTCATTTTCGCAGGTTGTTCCGATTCTGCGGATCGACCGGCTGCCGGCGACCCCCGTTCGCCGTCAGGCAAACTGTCCGTGCTGGCGACGACGGGGATGATCGCCGATGCGGCGCGAATCGTGGGCGGAGAACACGTCGAAATCGCCGCGCTGATGGGTCCGGGGGTCGACCCGCACCTGTATCAACCGACGGCCCGCGACCAGGGAAAGCTGAAGGCGGCCCGGTTGATTCTCTACAACGGGCTGCACCTTGAAGGCAAAATGGTCGAGATCTTCGAGTCGCTGGCACGGCAGAAACGGGTCGTTGCGGTATCGAGCGGAATCTCCGAAAGCCGATTGCTTTCGTGGAAGGCGTCGGCCGGGATGCACGATCCGCACATCTGGTTCGACGTGAAGCTCTGGCAGGAAGCGGTCCGCACCATCGCCCAGGCATACGCCGAAATCGATCCGCCGCACGCGACTGATTACGAGCGCCGCGCCGCGGATTATCTCGCCGAGCTCGATCGGCTCGATCAGTATTGCCGCGACCGGGCCGCCGAGCTGGCCGACGATCAACGCGTTCTGATCACCAGTCACGATGCCTTCCATTATTTCGGGAGGGCGTATGGGTTCGAGGTCGTGGGAATCCAGGGAATCAGCACCGATACCGAGGCCGGTCTGAAGGCCATCACTGACGCGGTCGATCTGATCCGCCAAAGACGCATCCGGGCGATCTTTCCGGAAACGAGCGTTCCCCGCGCGGCGATCGAGCGCGTCGCCAAAGACAGCGACGCCAGACTTGGACCGGAACTTTATTCCGACGCTCTCGGGTCGCCCGACACGCCCGCCGGCAATTACGCAAGGATGATCCGGACAAACATCGACAACATCGTCAACGCGCTGAAACCCAGATAGGGTTTGTTGTGCCGAAGAATTCAGGTTGCCGCTATAACACGCAATAAAATGTACTTAACCGCGGATGACGCAGATACGCGCGGATAAGCACGGGCGAGGCGAACTGGCCCATCCGCGCGTATCCGCGTGATTTGCGGTTCTTCTCCATCTTCCCCTTTGCAGGAATTGTCGATCTTCGCGGCGCACAGCAAAATACGCGGTTGATGTTGCGGTTCGACACACGTTTCCAGACGATGAACGACGCGCCCCCGATTGAGGTCCACGATCTGACGGTCAGCTACGACAAAAGACCCGTGCTGTGGAATATTGACGTCGCGTTTCCGGAAGGGCAGATCATCGGGATCATCGGCCCCAACGGCGCCGGCAAGAGCACGCTCATCAAGGCCATCATGGGGCTGATGCCCGCCGAGAGCGGCTGGGTTAAAATCTACGGCGAGCCGCTGGCTCGCCAGCGCCGGCTGGTGGGGTATGTGCCGCAGCGCGAGAGCGTCGATTGGGATTTTCCCGTCACCGTCCGCGACGTGGTGCTGATGGGGACTTACGGCCGACTGGGGCTGTTCCGCCGGCCCGGGAAAGCCGAGCGGGAATTGTGCGACAAGTGCCTGGATCAGGTGGGAATGGCCGGATACGCCGACCGCCAGATCGCCAACCTTTCCGGAGGCCAGCGGCAGCGCGTGTTTCTCGCCCGGGCCCTGGCGCAGGACAGCCGCATTTACCTTATGGACGAGCCCTTCGTGGGCGTCGACGCCGCCACCGAGTCGGCCATCATCGGCCTGCTGAGGAACCTCAAGGAACAGAAGCGAACGCTGCTGGTCGTACATCACGACCTGCAGACCGCTCCCGACTATTTCGACAGCATCCTGATGCTCAACATGCGGCTGGTCGCGTTTGGCCCCACGAGCGAAGTTTTCACCGCCCCGCTGCTGCAAAAGACCTACGGCGGGCGTCTGACGATTCTGTCGGAAGCCGCGGAGCAGGTCGCCGGCACGCGGCGGTGAGGCGTCCGTTCGTAGTCCCGCCTTCAGGCGGTGGCGGCGCGGCTCGACCGCCCACTGCCCGAGGGCGTGACGCAGCACGTAAAAATCCGAAATCCCATATCCGATATTCAATGCCGTCTCTGTGGTTCCTTCTCGCCGACGCCGTTGACCCGGGCGTGTGGGCGCAAATCGTCCGCTTCTGGTCGCTCCACGATCCGGCGGTGCGGGCGGCGGTGGCCGGCGTAGTGCTGCTCGGGATCAGCTCGGGGACTCTGGGATGCTTCATCGTGCTGCGGCGCTTGTCGCTCCTGGGCGACAGTCTCGGCCACGCCGTCCTGCCGGGGGTCTGCCTGGGCTTCATGGTCACCTGGACCAAGGACCCCTGGTGGATCATGCTGGGCGCCGTGCTTTCGGCGCTGCTCGGGAGCTGGCTGATCGGGATGGTGCAGCGGCACAGCCGGTTGAAACCGGACGTCGCGATGGGGCTCGTGCTGTCAGGGTTCTTCGGCGCAGGGACGGTACTGCTCACTCGGCTGCAGAATTTTCAGGCCGGCAACCAGAGCGGTCTCAACCAGTTTCTCTTCGGGCAGGCCACCGCCATCAGCGAACAGGACCTGTGGTGCATGGGAGCCCTCTCGCTGGCCATCGTGGGGTGCGTCCTGGCGACTTTCAAGGAACTGGTTCTGACGAGCTTTGACGAAGGGTTCGCGACGGCTGCCGGGCTTCCGGTGCGCAGCCTGCATTACCTGTTGATGACTCTGACGGCGCTGGCGGTCGTGATCGCGATTCATGCCGTCGGCGTCGTCCTCGTCTCGGCCATGCTGATCACGCCGGCCGCGGCGGCGCTGCTGTTTACGGACCGGATGCGAAACATGATCGTTGTGGCAGTCGGAATTGCGACAGGAACGGGGGTCCTGGGATTGAACCTCAGTTTTCTCAAGAGCGAACTGCCGTCCGGCCCTTTCGTCGTCCTGACGCTGTCGCTCGTGTTCGCGATGGCCTACCTTTTCAGTCCGCGTTACGGCGCGGCGGCACGCGCCTGGCGCCGCTGGCGGCAGGTCCGGCGGACGGCACGCGAAAATGGACTGAAAAGCGTGTTTTTAGCCCTCAACGGTGACTCGCCGGCAAGAGGAATCAGCCTCGAAAACCTGGCCAGGTATCGGCGGGAGACGCCGGCGCAAACCATGCGATTTGCCCGTTCGCTCGCTCGCCAGGGGTGGGCCACGGTCGAAGAAGATGTGGTTCGGCTGACGGAACACGGACGGCTTCGGGCGCGCGAGCTCGATCGCAATTACCGCCTGTGGGAGCTGTTTCTGACTCACGAAGTCAATCTGCCGCTCGATCACACGCAGCGCGACGCCGAAAACATCGAACACATCCTGGGTCCTGACCTGGTGCGCGAGCTGGAAGCGAAATACGAAGAGCGCCATGCCTGACAGTCAGCCTTTCATTCCGCCGTTCGATCTGCACGAGCACGTGCTCGCGCGCTGGAGCACCTGGTCGCCCGACGGGTGGAATTCATCTCCGTGCCACGACACGGCAATGACAATCCTGATGGGAATGCTCGTCGCGGTCGCCTGCGGGTGGATCGGCTGCTACCTGATCCTGCAGGGGATGGCACTGGTGGGAGACGCCATCAGCCACACCGTGCTTCTGGGCATCGTGGTCGCCTTTCTTTTTACGGGCCAGGTTGCCGGCGTGGCGATGTTTCTCGGAGCGGCCATCACGGGGCTGGTCACGACCGTCCTGATCGAAGGGCTGCACTCTACAAGCCGAGTCAAGGAGGATGCGGCGATCGGCATCGTATTCACGTCGCTCTTTGCACTGGGAGTCGTTCTGCTCAGCGTTTTTGCCGGCAGCGCCCATATTGACACCCAGCACATTCTGTATGGAAACCTGGAATTCGTCACGAGCGGCCCGGGGGTGCGCTTCGCCGGAATCGACATTCCCGTGACCGTTTGCCAAATGGCGCTCGTCGCCATCATCGTGCTTGCGCTGATCGTCGCGTTCTACAAGGAGCTGCTCGTCGCATCGTTCGATCCGCAACTGGCAGCATCTCTGGGGCTGCGGCCGCGGCTGGTACGATACGGAATGATGGCCGTGCTCTCCCTCACCGTCGTCGCCGCCTTCAATTCGGTGGGAGCGATCCTCGCGGTTGCCATGCTGATCGCTCCCGCTGCCACGGCGTACCTGTTGACGCGCCGGCTGGCGGTGATGCTGCTTCTCTCGGCAGTCGTCGGCGCGGCGTCTTCCCTGATCGGCTATCACGCTGCCTACTGGCTTTCGGTGTCGGCGGCCGGAGCCATGTCATCGATCGCCTGCGGCCTGTTCACCCTCGCCTTCTTCTTCGCTCCGGAACAGGGACTGATCGCGGCGGCGATGCGGCGGCTCCGTTTGCGGCTCCGGATGAATCAGGAAAACATCATTCGCTACATGCTCAAGCGTTCGGAGGGCGCCCCCCGTACAGCCGTCGAATCGGGTCAGATTCTCGAGGCGCTCCAGACGACGGCGCTGCAATTCCGGACCGCGCTAAGCGCCCTGCTCCGCCGCCGCTGGGTGGAAGCGGCTCCCGAATCGCGAACGGCTCTGCGGCTGACGCCGCGGGGGCTGGCCCAGGCCGAACGTCTCGATCGCGCTCACCGCCTCTGGGAAACGTTTCTCGTCGAGAAGGTCGGGCTCCCCACCGACCACGTGCACCCAATTGCCGAAGAGGTCGAACATCTGCTCAGCGAGCAGCTTGTCGAGCGGGTCGACGACGCCCTGGGGCACCCCGTGACCGACCCGCACGGCGCGCCGATTCCGCGCAGCGCCGTGGCTGACGGCACGCCGGGGAACTACACCCTTTCCAAGCTGCGCGTGGGCGACCGTGCCCGGGTCATCGGAATCGTCGACGTTGCCGCGGGAGTTGTGACAGCGCCGACGGAATTCAGCTCACGGGTCGCCTCCGTCGCGGCGCTGGGCCTGACGCTGGGACAGGACCTCGAAGTGATCCGGCGCGATGCCGAGCCCCCCTCGTGGACCGTGGCGCTCGCAGACGGACGACACTGCGACGTCCCGCACGACCTGGCGGATCTGGTGCTCGTGCAATTGGAACAGTCGTAGCATGGGCTTCCAAGCCCGTGCGCGGCCGCCGTCATCCCGCGGGGCGAGCCTCATCAGCCCGCGCTCAGCGCAATTCCTGCCCGCACTTCTGGCATTTTTCCAGGTTCGCAGGCGTTTCGGCGGAGCAGTGCGGGCAGGCAAGCATGGCGTGTCCAGGGCGGATGGAACCGGCGCTCTTGACGAACCAGATCACGACGAAGACCAGTCCCGCCAGGATCAGCATTCCGACAAGGGCCACCAGAATCAAACCGATTAATGAGACGCCCATCTGCGCTGGCATCCTTTTCTCCGGGGAAGAACCGGTCCGAACGCCACAGGTCAGACTCCTGCTCCGCATCACCGAGAATACGGACGGGCTGAGAAGCCCATCCTACGGATATGTGCCGCGCCTACGCCACGCGCAATTTCTGCCGTTTCTCGCCGATCAGCTTGAGCAGCGCCTTCTGCGGATCGGCGAATTTCTTGAGGCCTTCCTCCATCAGGAACTCTTCCAGCTTTGCGAAGTCCACCTCGCGGTCGATTTCT
The DNA here is from genome assembly GCA_050257335.1 of Deltaproteobacteria bacterium. Taxonomy (GTDB): domain Bacteria; phylum Planctomycetota; class Planctomycetia; order Planctomycetales; family Planctomycetaceae; genus JACQFH01. Next base: position 7,735 of record JBLMWR010000265.1, read on the forward strand.
GCCAGCACCTCGGGCGGCGGAAACTGGTCGACGGTGCGGGTGAACCGTTTTCCCTGCATCGCCTGCACGGCCGCGTTCGTCGCCGGGGGATTTGTCTGAATATCGGAACCCGCCAGAGCGGCCACGTATTTATCGGGCGGTTCCTTCGGATCTTTCGTCCCGGTGCTGGCGAAGACAATCTCCTGTTTGAGGGGGAGCTTCTTGGCGGGCCAGAATTCCTGATTGTCCTTCCAGATCCGCTTCACGTTTACGATCCCCACCTCCCCCTGCGCCCGGGGAGACAACTGCGGGACGTGGCTTCTCGTGTACACGTCGATGCGGCTGATGAAAATACTGTAGACCGATTTGAAGCGCTCGAGCGATGGGCGCTTCTGCGCTCCGCGCCAGATCGCCTCGCGGGCGGCGTGATACTGCCGTTGCGAGAAGATCAGCGTCACGTTCAGGGTCACGCCGGCGGCGGCCAGCTCCTCCAGCGCCGCCAGTCCCCCCGGCGTCGCCGGAACCTTGATCATCCGATTCGTGTGCCCGGCCGACCACTTCTTTCCCAGCTCGACGTAACGTTTCGCCTTATCCGGCACCGACAGCGTACAGGCGGGATCCTCCAACAGGGGATCGAGCTCGAAGCTGACGTAGCCGTCGTCCCCTTTCGTGGCTTCATTCACCGGGAGAAAGACGTTCTGCGCCTGGCGGACCAGAAAATCGGTCACCTGCCAGGCGGTGGCATCGTCGTCGAGCCCCCGCGCCATGAGATCGGTCAGTTGCCGGTCGAACCGCCCGGTCTTGATCAGGTCCCCGACGATGATCGGGTTCGACGTAGCGCCGGATGCGCCGAACTGGCGGTTGGCGACGACCAGGTCGGGGTCGATGCTGTCGAGCCAGAGCTTGGTGCCGGTGGAAATCAACGATTCGAGCGGAGTCATGCGCGACATCCTCGTCGAGAGAAGTTTTTCTGTGCGTCAGCGTGTAGAATAAAAAGTCATAAGCCCACGGGCCGTATCCCGCGGGTCGCGTCGCCACGCATGATAATGTATTTGCCGCGCGCCGAAAACCGATGTCGCGCCTGCATTTCCGATTTGTCACTCAAAGGCTCTCTCTTGAATCACGATCAATATCAGAATCCCCTCGTCAACCGCTACGCCTCGAAGGACCTCGTGCGGCTGTGGTCGCCGCAGTCGATTCATTCGACCTGGCGGAAGTTGTGGGTGGCGCTCGCCGAGGCGGAACAGGAGCTGGGCCTGGCCATCTCGTCCGATCAGATCGCCCAGTTGCGGGCCGCCGTCGACACGATCGATTTCGCCAAAGCCGCCCAGTACGAGCGCGAGCTGCGGCACGATGTCATGGCCCACGTGCATGCCTACGGCGACCAGTGCCCTGCCGCCCGCGCCATCATTCACCTGGGGGCCACCAGTTGTTATGTCACCGACAACACCGACCTGATCCTGTTCCGCGAAAGCCTGCACGTCCTCCGCAACCGGCTGGTCGGCGTCATCGATCGGCTCGCTGATTTTGCGGTCCGGCATCGCGACCTGGCCTGCCTGGCGTACACACATCTGCAGCCGGCCCAGCCCACGACCGTCGGCAAGCGGGCCGCGCTCTGGTGCTACGATCTGGTGCTCGATCTCGAAGAAATCGAACACCGCCTCGACCGGCTTCGCTTTCGGGGAGCCAAGGGCACGACCGGAACACAGGCCAGCTTCCTGCAGCTTTTCAATGGAGATCACGCGAAAGTCGAAGCCCTTGACCGGCGTGTCGCCCGCAAGATGGGGTTCGACTCCGTGGCCGCGGTCACCGGCCAGACCTATTCGCGCAAGGTCGATTCGCAGATCCTCGCCGACTTGAGCGGGATTGCCCAGTCGGCCCACAAGGTCGGAAGCGACCTGCGGCTCCTGCAGAGCTTCAAGGAAATTGAAGAACCCTTTGAAGAGAAACAGATCGGGTCGTCGGCCATGGCCTACAAGCGCAACCCGATGCGCGCCGAACGCATGTGCGCACTCTCGCGCTTCGTGATCAGTCTTTCGTCAAGTGCCGAACAGACGGCCGCCGTGCAATGGATGGAACGGACGCTCGACGACAGCGCCAACCGCCGGCTCACGTTGCCGCAGGCGTTTCTGGGAATCGACGCCGTGCTGATCCTGTACCGCAACATCGCCGAAGGCCTCGTGGTCTATCCGCAGGTGATCGCCCGGCGGCTCGAGGCGGAGCTGCCCTTCATGGCGACCGAGAGCATTCTCATGGCGGGAGTGGCGGCCGGAGGTGACCGGCAGGATCTGCACGAGCGGATCAGGGTCCACAGCCACGAGGCGGCCCGGCAGGTCAAGGAATTCGGCCGCCCGAACGATCTGCTCGAGCGCCTCGCGCGCGATCCGGCCTTCGCCAGAGTGAACCTTGACGACGTCCTGAATTCCGCCCAATACGTCGGCCGCGCCCCGCAACAGGTGGTTGCGTTCGTCAGAGATGTCGTCGAACCGATTCGCAGCAGATACGCCAGCGCTCTCGCCGGGAGCGCCGAACAGGTGCGCGTTTGACCGTTCGCAGTACCTCCTTCAGGCAGTTCACACGGGTGAAACTGGTCACTTCCGAAACAAGTTACGCGGGATCGCTTTCCCGCAGCGCGCGCAGGACCGGCAGAGAAATTCGGTCCGCGTGGGGTAAACCGCCTGAGGGCGGTACGACGAACGCGATTGGTTGTGCAACGCGCACGTGCGGGACATAATCGTGCGTCCCATCATTCGAGGAGACCTACGTTTTGCCCGAGACCTCGCTGCCGCCCGACGTCGGGCTCAAAACGCTCGATTACGCCGCCATCATTTTGTACATGGTCTCGACCTTCGGGATCGCCCTGTGGTTCGGGCGGAAGCAGAAGACGACAGAAGATTTCTTCGTCGGCGGCCGGCACATGCCCTGGTTCGCGGTAGGCCTCAGCATTCTCGCCACGCTCTTTTCGACCCTTTCCTATTTGGGATCGCCGGGCGAGATGATCAAGCATGGCATCGGAATGTCGCTGGGAGTTCTGGCGCTTCCCCTCAGCATGTCAGTCATCACGCTCTTGTGGATCCCGTTTTTCATGCGGCTCAAGGTCACCAGCGCCTACGAGTATCTCGAACGGCGGTTCAACTACGGCGCGCGGCTGATGGGGGCCACGCTCTTCATTCTGCTGCGCCTGGGTTGGATGAGCATGGTCATCTATGCGGCGTCGATGGCCCTGGATGAGGTGAAGGGGGGCGATTTCAGCCTGCTGTCCGGCAAGGACATCTACTGGTGGATCGCGGGCGTGGGGTTATTCGCGGCGATCTACATGACGATCGGCGGGATCCAGGCCATGATCTGGACCGACGTCCTGCAGTGTCTGTTGCTCCTGGCGGGAGTGCTGATGCCGATCGGGTACGTTGTTGTCATTGACCACAGCGGACCGGCCGACTGGTGGCACGCTGCCTCGGTACACGCGCCCGAGCACACTTCCCCGCCGGTCTTCAGCGCGAACCTGATGGAGCGGAATACGATCTTCTGGTTCATGATTAACAATTTCTTCTGGAACATCTGCACGCACGGTTCCGATCAGGTGGTACTGCAGCGGTATTTCTCGACCGCTTCGGTCAGGGCCGCCCGCCGCAGCTATATCATCAACGTCTGCGTCGATCTTTCGATGACGGTACTGCTGGGACTGGCCGGGCTGGCCCTGCTCGCGTTTTATCTGCGCCACGGCGACCTGCTGCCGGCCGGCATGACGGCAGTCGGCGCGGCCGACAAACTGTTCCCGCATTTCCTGGGACATCAACTGCCGGCCGGGTGTGCGGGGCTGATCATTGCCGCCTTTATCTGCGACGCCATGCAGACGCTGGAATCGGGAGTGAACGCCATCACCGCCGTAGTCACAAGTGACATCGTCCCCCGGCTGCGCCAGGGCCGCCCGCGAATCCTCAGCGACCTGACCTTCGCCCGCGTGATGACTGTGGTGATCGCCGTCATTGTCACCGTCAACGCCTACTTCGTCACCGAACGCTCGCTCGACCCCGACCGGCGTCTGACGCTGGTGGACATGATGCCCAAGTTCTTCAATCTGATCGTGGGGCCGTTGGCCGCGTTTTTCTTCACCGGCATGTTTCTTCCCCGTTGCACTGCCCGATCCGTCATCCCGGCGGTGCTGACGGGGCTGACAGTCTCGGTGTCGTGGAGCTGGTATCCAGAGATCTTCCACGTGAAAAACGGACCGACCCCCTTTCTGGCGACCGCCGTCCCCTGCCTGACGACGATCGCGACGGCCTTCGTGCTGAGTTTTCTCGTCGAACGCGGCGGGCCGCATGCGGGACAGGATTTCACTTGGTTTGCGATTGTGCGCGGAGGCAAGCCCGAGCAGGGCCATGGAGAAACATAACCGACATAACTCGTTCCCAAGCCCTGCTTGGGAACGCACCCGGCGAAGCGCCGCTTCGCGACGTTGAATTCGCAGAAAAATGACGGCATCCGCCGCTCGAAGCAGAGCTTCGACAACCAGCGTTCCCAAGCGGAGCTTGGGCACGAGACTGCGCGAAGGGAGGAAAGACCCGAATGAGTTACGAATCAGAAAAGCGGACGTTCGATCGCGACGGTTTCGTCGTGGTGCGCCAGTTTCTGACAAAAAGCGAACTGGCCGAGCTCACCGGCCAGCTCGAGCGGTACATTCTCGAGGTTGTTCCCGGGTTG
>JBLMWR010000266.1:0-4318 GCA_050257335.1 Deltaproteobacteria bacterium
GCGTTCGAGGATCACGGCATGACGATCCCCCTGATCACCACCAGCCTGACGAAAGCGGGCGATCCCAACGCGCGCCCGACGCTGGCGACGATGAACAAGCTCGGCATCAGGTATTACAAGCTCGGTTACTACCACTATCACGACCTGGCCGGCTGGGAATCCGACCTCGCGGCGACGCGAAAGGATCTCGCGGGGCTGCTCGAACTGGGGCGCGAATTCGGAGTGCACGCCGGATTTCACAATCACGCGGGGGCGGGTATCGGCGGCGCCCTGTGGGACGCCTGGGAGCTGTTGCAGCCGCTGGACCGGACCGCCGTTGGTTTCTATTTCGACCCGGCCCACGCCTCGATCGAAGGAGCGAAGCACGCGTGGAAACTGAATCTGCAGCGCATCTCTCCGCGCCTCACGATGGTGGCAATCAAAGATTACGTCTGGGAGAAAACGGCCAAAGGGTGGCAGACGCGGTGGTGCCCGCTCGGTGAGGGGATGGTCGACTGGCCCGAAGTTTTTCGACAACTCGCGCGATTCCCGTTCCCCGGACCGCTTTCGATTCACATCGAATACAACCCGGGCGGAGCGACCCGTTCGGAGCGAATCGACAACAGCCTCGCCGCCGCCCAGCGCGACCTGGCCTTCGTGCGGAAGCATCTGGCCGAGGCGACCGCGGCGAAATAGACCGGAGAGCGCGGTCAAATCGCCAAGCCGCTCACGGATCGGCATCCAATCATGCCGTGGTACGACGGCGTGTGTCGGTTCGGCGAACTGCCATCGGTGTTTCGGACCGACGCACGTTACCGCATACAGCTTGCCACGGAGCGGCGCGGAGATCATCGCCCCGCCACTTCCGCGGCAGGGATTGAATCTGCAGCCGTCGATCATTGCCGTAACGTCGGGGGCGTGCTTCGCCAGAGATCACGACCATGGTCGGCCCCTTTTGCCGCGGAATTGACGCAGACATGGTGTCTGAGTTATATTCCGGGAGATGCGTGATGTGTCAGCAGCCGGATCCAACGAACTGAAATCGCAGGACGACGTCAAGTTCGTGCGGGACAGTTTCATTCGAACATTCCACTGAACGGGGGGTCCACATCATGAAACGCCGCTTGTTCGGTCGACATCTCGCGATTGCCGTGATGTGCTCGACCAGCATGGGATTCGCCCAGGACGCTCATCCTGAAAAGACCAGGGACGACGAACTCACGACCAGGCGATACGAGTTGATGCAGAAGCGAGTGGCCAGCGCCCGGGTGAGTTCCCGCGAAGAAGGCTTTCCCGAGAAATTCTCGGAGAAGCCGATCTTCCGCTACACAGATCCCGCCCGGCAGTATGTTGCGGCAGCCGTTTGGAAACTGGGAGATACGGGCCGACCGCGTGCGATCGTCACCACGGAACTGCATCGTCAATATTTCGGGCGACCGCGTATCGTTTACGAGTATCTGTCCCTGACTGGTGCCGCGTTCTCTGTCACGGGAGGCGACTTCGGCTGGAGGCCCGAAGGAACAGCGCTGGAATTCAAACCCGTGCCGGATGCTCCGCCTCCCGACGAGACGGCTCCACGACGACTGCGTCAGATGCGCGCGATCGTCAATCGCTTTACCGGGGAAGAGGTGGTTGACAAGGAAAGGTGCCAGTTGCGCCTGCTGCCGCAACCGATCGATCGCTACACGCCTGCCTCAGCCGATCGTGCCGACGGAGCCATCTTCATCGCCACGTTTGGCACCAATCCCGAAGCGGTGCTGTTCATCGAATCGGATGGCAAGGCATGGAATTACGCGGTTGGCCGACTGTCCGGCGCGCAGACAATCTCCCTGTCCATCGATCGCAAAACCGCCTGGGAAGGCGCACGGGTTCGCTACAGCGCCAGTTCCCCGTACACGGCTTCCAATGCTCATGCCGAAATTCCCGGTCTTGCTCCAGACGGCAGTGAGATCGAGCAGTAGTCGGCAACTCTGGTCGCGTGGGGTACGGAACTGCCGTCGTCTGATCCGGGAGGGCCCCGATTCCCAGGCCATGCATCAGCAAAGATTGGACTTCCTGGACGCCCCGCCGTGTCACGCACCCCGTGATCGACGCACCTCGCCAGATTCGAACTGCGGGATGGTCGCTCCGGCAAGGGGTACACAGGTAACCCGCAGTCACACGGATGCAATCGTGGCACAAGTTCGGGATGTCGGCAAAAGTTTCTGCACAGGACGAGCGTACATGTTCGATGACCGGGAGAACGCGCGCCACTCAATCGCATATCGCGACTGGTTTCTGCGCGTGTTTTGCTGGGACGGCGCACTGCCGGTGGTCGTTGTTCTCGCGCCGATCGTCGCCAAACGTTTGCTTCCGAACCTTCCCGGAATTATTGAGCTGCTGGCGATTGTGCTGCCGATTGCGGCCCTGTTCAGCCGCTTCATAGCCGGCTCTCGCGTGATCAGATCGAATCACTGCGCCGACTCGTGCCGGCAGTTGCAGTTCGTTGCATTGGCAGTCGCCCTCGTGATACTTGTGTTGATCGACGCGGTCCTGATTCTGTCGCACAACATGCCGGCAGGAGCACTATTTGCGGTGGAATCGGATCGAATCGTATGGACGATTCTGGCCGCGGTCTACCTGACGAATATGCTGTTTGCAATGTATCCCGGCCGGGCCCCCGGTGGGCCCAACGTCCGGACTGGCAGTGCGACGCTGACGGAATGATTGGCATTCATTCCGAACAACGAGTTGCCGGCGTGCTCCGGCATTTCTTTGATCCGCTCCGATCGAGCGTCCTGCCACAATGGTTTGCCGACCTCCGCGACTGGTACGCGAGCCTGTTTGTCCCAGCGAACGGCATCTGGCCGCAGTTGGCCCCGCTTTCGTCTCCAGCCCAACTTCCTGTCGAGTTCGAAATTCGCCGCCGCCGGGCCACGCGAATATCTCGGCCACACAGCGGTACGTGCACCTCGATGAGCGAGCGCTCCTTACGCCATAGAAATCGGAGGCGAACGTCGCGAGAATTGGTGCAAGCCAGAATGCGATTCTGCGTTCCGCCGCCCCCGCCTTCCGGCGGTCGCCCGTACACCACCAAAGCCGACAACGAGCTGGCGCATGCCACAGGCATTTTCTGGCGAGACGTTCACGATTCGTTCCGGTACACTCTGCAGCGGATCTCCACCGCCGACGGTCTCGGACAGACCCTGATGTTCCTCGAAAACCACAACGCGCGAAACTGGGGCTGAGCCAGTGCCTCGTATCCTAAGGGGGGGAGACGTCTTTGGGCCGTTTTGATCTCTTCGCCCTCTTCGATTGGCGCCTCGGCGCCGTTGTCAACCGGTGCGGCTGTCGGATACAGTGGTTGGAATGTTCCCACCGATGAATCGGGAGCGACTGGCCGCCGGCGACGCGGCCAAATGCGTTCCCTCCTGCCTCTTTTCCTGCCTCGGAGTTTTCAGCATGCGTTCCACCCGGGCCGCCGTCGTGGCCTTGATCCTTGCCGTTGGTGGTCTCAATTCCGCTTTCGCCCAGAATGCCACTAAGAAAAAACCGGAGGCGGCTGCCGCGCCGGCCCACTGGATTTGGGCCGACAAGGAGGCGAAAGACAAAGACACGATCTACCTCCGCAAGACGATCGAGTTCGCCGGCGCGGTCAAGTCGGGCGTGCTCAGCGCTACGTGCGACAACGTCGTCACCATCTATGTTAACGGCAAGCAGGTCCTCAAGCACAGCGAGTGGACGAGCGCGCCGCAGGCGGATGTCGGCAAACTGCTCGTCAAGGGGAAGAACGTCATCGCGGCCGAGTGCACCAACGAGGGAGGGCCGGCCGGGTTCATCCTGCTTCTTAAAACGGAATCGGAAAAAGAGGGGAAGCGCACCATTATTTCGGACAGTTCGTGGGAGGTGAGCCGCGAAGCGCCGGAGGGGTGGCGCGAGGCGGCCTTCGACTCCTCCGGCTGGAAAAAAACGGTGAGCCTGGGGGCACTGGGCGCCGGTCCCTGGGGGAACATTGCCTTCGACGGCGGCAAAGTTTCGGCGACCCCGGCGGCCGAATTGACTCTGCTTCCTGGCTTCAAAGCCGAGCTGGTGTATTCCGTCCCCAAGGCAACAGAGGGGTCGTGGGTCAGCATGGCGCCCGATCCCAAAGGCCGGCTGATCGTCAGCGACCAGTCGGGCCCCCTCTACCGCGTCAGTCCGGGGCCGACGGACGAGGAAACGAAGGTCGAAAGGATCGATCTCGCCATCGGCGATTCGCAGGGAATGCTCTATGCGTTCGACGCGCTGTACGTCGTCGTCAACGGGGACGCCGCCCAGGGGAGCGGATTGTACAAGGTCCGCGACACCGACGGCGACGACA
>JBLMWR010000267.1:0-5747 GCA_050257335.1 Deltaproteobacteria bacterium
CGGGGAGATCTTCAACGCGGTCCGGAGGGGCGGAACAAGCATTGCTGCGAAGATGCAGGCGATTGTCGCCGCCCCCCAGCCTACCATAATGCGGTTCGAGAGCCATCCCCGGCGGCCGAGCGTCTCACTTTCCGAGCGGAGGTTCAGAGCCAGCAGCACGTGACCCACGAGCCATGAAACAAACGCCACCGTCTGCGACTCGACAACGTTGCCGGTGCGGTACCATGTGGCCAGATAAGCCGTCGTCACGGCGGCGAACAGTCCGAACGCCGCGGCACAGATGCTCGCCGTCATTTTCCAGTCCATGAACGCGGCCTTCGGGTCCCGCGGAGGGCGGCTCATCAGATTCGATTCCGCCGGTTCGGCGACGAACGCGGCCGATGCGGCCAGGTCCATGAACAATTCCATCAGGATGATCTGAATCGGTGCGAAGGGGACGGGAACGGCAAGGAGCACCGGCAGCAGGCTGGCCGAAATCAGCGCCACTTTGCACGCCAGGTAGTACCGCATGCCCTTTTTCAGGTTGTCATGGACGATGCGCCCCTGTTCAACAGCATGGACGATCGTGGCGAAGTTGTTGTCGGCCAGAACGATATCGGCGGCGCCCCTGGCGACATCGCTCCCCGTTTCGCCCATCGCCACGCCGATGTCGGCTGCGACCAGCGCCGGGGCGTCATTGATTCCGTCGCCTGTCACGGCGACGACCTCGCCGCGCTCCCGCAGCGCGCGGACGATGCGCAGTTTGTGCTCCGGGGTCGTGCGGGCATACACGGCCGTCGTTTGCAGGGTCGCGCGGAGCGTCTCTTCGGACATCACCTGCAGCTCCTGCCCGGTGACAACCTGTTCCGCCGCGCTCAGACCGACCTGTCGCGCAATGGCTTGTGCCGTACGGGGATGGTCTCCCGTGATCATCAGCAGGTGGATACCGGCGGTGCGGCAGGCCTGGATGGCGCCGGCTATCTCGGGACGCGGCGGGTCCTCGAAACCCGCCAGGCCGACGAAAGTGAGGTCGGTCTCGGCGTCCTCCGGCGACCGCGGGGCTTCGGGCGCAGACTTGCCCGCGAACGCGAGAACGCGTAAACCGTCTCCCGCCATTTGAGAGGCGACAGCGAGAATGTCCCGGCGGTCCTGATCCGCGAGCGGCTGTTCACCACCGCCGCGGACCTGCCGCGTAGCGCGATCCAGAACCGCCTCGGGGGCTCCTTTCACGGCGATGCAGAATCGGTCGTCGCGCCGGCGCACCGTCGACATTCGTTTGCGCACATTGTCAAAGGTAAATTCCTCGCACAAGGGGAAATCGCGACGCAGGGCCTGCGGATCCATCGTCGCCGTCTCTGCCGCCCGCAGCAGCGCCACATCCAGCGGATCGCCCATATATCGGCCGTCCGTCTGGGTGGCGTCATTGCACCGCACGCCGATCTCCAGAAGCTGTCGTTCGCCTGCGGGCGGATGGAATCGCACGGCTTTCATCACGTTGGCGGTCAGGGTGCCGGTTTTATCCGTGGCAATGACCGTGACTGCCCCCAGCGTCTCGGCCGCCCGCAAGCGTTTCACGATGGCCCGCTGCCGGGAAAGCCGCCAGGCTCCCAAAGCGAGCACCATCGTGATGATAATCGGCAACTCCTCGGGGATCGTGGCAAAGGCCAGCGACAACCCGGTCAACAGCATCTCCCGCCAGGATTGCCCCCCGCGCAGCCAACCCAGAAGCGGGACGAGGCTGCTGAAGCCCACTGCCAGAAACACCATCCAGCGGGTCAGGTCGCGCATCGTCGCCTGCAGCGGCGTCGGGGGCTCCTTGACGGCTTTTGTGAGCCGGGCGACACGTCCCAGCTCCGTTTCCATGCCCGTCGCGACTACCACCGCAGTCCCCCGCCCGCGCGTGATCGTCGTCCCGGTGAATACCAGGTTGCGCCGCTCGCTCAGGCCGCTCGCTTCGGGCAGGAGAGCCGCGGCGTCTTTCTCAACGGGCAGCGACTCGCCCGTCAGAACCGATTCGTCCGCCGACAGGCTGAATGCTTGCAGCAGACGCGCGTCGGCCGGGACGAGCCGGCCCGGCTGCAGCAGAATGACGTCGCCGGGAACGACTCCGGCGGCGGGGATTTCCCGGACCTCGCCGGCGCGGCGGACGATGGCCGTCGGCTCGGTGAGCCGGTGCAGGGCGGCGATGGCCTTGTCGGCGCGATATTCATTGAAAACCTCGACCCCCACCAGGACCTGGATGACCGCGAAAATCGCGAGAGCGTCCCCCAGTCCGCCCCAGACCGCGTACAAGATCGCGGTCGTCAGCAGGAGCAGGATCATCGGCTCCCGGATTTCCTCGAAGAAGACCTCCCGGAAGGACGCTTCTTCGGGGGGCTGCAGCCGGTTCGGGCCGAAGCGCGGCAGACGTTCGGAGACGTCCGCCGGGCTCAACCCGGAATCTGGATGGACGCCGAGCCGGGCCGCCGCTTCGTCGGCGGTCAGAGAGTGCGACGGGCAGGCATCCCCTGTCGGAGAGGCGGCTCCGACGGTTGCATGAGGTGGGCTCGACATCTTCAGGACGCTGCTCTCATGTGTGAAGACGCCCCGGTAATAACGGGCCCAATTCCACCAGGCTGGTGTCGGCGACTTTGATCTCAAGCGGTTCGCCGGTCGAAAGTCTTGTGGCCAACAACTGGCGGGTCATATCCGCCGCTGCTAAAAGCGTGTCGTTCCGATCGTCCCCTTTTTAGCAGCCCAGGTCATGTCTCCCGCTGTCCTTATTTCTCTTCCGGCGTCTGAGGATTGAAATCCATGATCTGCACCTCAGGATGAGCAGGAACCTGAAGGCGGAGGTACGGCTTGTCCGAGGTTTTGTGGCAGGCGTAGCAGGTCTCGAGCGTGAACTTGTAGGCGGCGACGAAACGGTCCTTGTTCTTCGACGTAATCGCCGTTTCCAATTGCGCCAGCGGTCCGTTTTCGAGGGACTGCAGAATCGACTGCAGGTCGATCTCCCGGCCGGCCTTGTCTTTGCGTTTGGGGATGATCCGCACGGCCCAGCGCAGGTGAGATTTTGTTTCACCGAGGTAGAAGTTCGCCAGCTCCCAGTTCTCCTTCTGGCCCGCGAACCAGACGTGGGTGAAGTGGTAACCCACGTCCTGCATGGCGTGCGCCTGGTCCGGGAGCCGCGACTTGATCAATTCGAGTTCGGCCGGCACATCGATTTTGGCCGCAGTTTGGGCCGAGGCCGTCTGTGGAATCGGCCGCTCGAACACGCCAGAAAGCCCTGCGCCGGCAACCAGTCCCGCGAGAAACGCCGCCAGCGGAATACGACAGCCTCTCATGACAGCCTCCATTTCGAGAATCCGGCGTGCTAGGATATTCGCGTGATTGTAGCATCGCCCGATCGGCTTTCAATATCGAGATTCGATATTATGGCGGACAACGTGTTGCGGCACCTGTTCACCGGCTTCGTGCGGCTCCACATCCTGTATCACGCCGAACAGGAGCCGATCTGCGGCGTCGAGATCATGGCCGAGCTGCGGCGTCACGGTTACGATCTCGGGCCGGGGACGCTGTATCCGATTCTCCATCAACTGGAGGACTCGCGGTACCTGTCGTCCGAGGAAGTCGTTGTCGGTGGAAAGCGGAGAAAGAATTTTCGAATCACACGCCGCGGCAGGAAACTGCTCGGCGAAGCCAGACAGAAACTCCGCGAGTTGGCTGGCGAAGTTCTCTGACTCGGCCCGGCCGTGGAGAACGTGTCCAACGTGCCCGTGCCTTCATGGGCGCCGATCAAGATGGGCGGGTGAGAAACCCGCCCCACGGGGCTGCCGGCCGCCCCACCCCAGGAAAACGGACGCATCCCCGTGGCGCCCGCAGACGGTGACGTGCTCTTGCGGCGCAACAATTCAAGTGATACATTGAATACATGAATTCTAGCAGCAAGCGGCAGTTCAAGGCCGAGTTGTTCGAACAGTTCGCCCGAGTGGGGCGGGCGGTTTCTGCCCCGCTGCGCCTGGCGATTCTCGACGTGCTCGCGCAATCGGAGCGCACGGTCGAAGAAATCGCCCGCGAGATCGGGGCCAGCGTGGCCAATGCTTCGCAGCACCTGCAGCACCTGCGGGCTGCCCGGCTGGTCGCGGCGCGGCGCGAGGGGCTCTTCATCTACTACCGGCTCGCGGACGAGAAGGTCTTGCGTTTGTGGCAGATCATCCGCGAGGTGGGCGAGGCCCGCTATTCCGAGATCGACGAGGTTGTGCGGACATACCTCAAAGAGCGGAAGGCGATGCACAGCGTCGATGCCGAGGAATTGTCTCGCCTGATCCGCACCGGAGACATCGTGGTTCTCGATGTCCGCTCACCGGCGGAGTACGCCGCGGGGCACATTCCCACCGCCCGCTCGATTCCCGTCGGCGAGCTGCAGAGACGGCTGCGGGAGCTGCCGAAACGACGGCAAATCGTGGCCTATTGCCGCGGGCCCTATTGCGTGATGACCGATGAGGCCGTGTCGCTCTTGCAAAAACGGGGATACCGCGTCGCGCGGCTCGACATCGGCCTGCCCGACTGGAAACTTCTGGGATTGCCTGTCGAAACATGAAATACGCCGTCGCCGCACTGATCGTCGCCCAGGCGGGCACCGCCGGAAGTCTCTTCCTGAGCGTCGGCATGGGGCCCAAGGCCTGCCCGCTCTGCTTCTATCAACGGACCTTCATCATGGCAGCGGCGGCCGTGCTGGGGGTGGGATTGCTTGCGGATCGGGGGCGGGCGGCTTTGTTCTGCCTGCTGTGCCTTCCCCTGGCGCTTGCCGGGCTGGGGGTCGCCGGATTCCACGAGTACCTCGTTGTGACGGGCGTCCTGGAATGCCCCAAGGCGCTGTTCGGGTTCGGCACTGCTCCGGCCCAGAGTCTGGGAGTGTTCGCCGCCCTGACGGTTGCCGTTGCTGCCGGCGCGGAACGGCGGGCCCGCGTGATCGCTGCAGCGATCGTCGTCGGGGGGCCCATGGCTTGGTCCTCGATCGCCAGCTCGCCTCCCTTGCCCCCCGCGCCGAAGGCACCGTATGACGTGGAAAAGCAGCCCCTCGACATGTGCCGTCCCGTATTTCGCGCGGCCTGACAGGCTGAGAATCCGAAGGGATCGGGGGGCACGATGAGCTTCAGCACCGAGACGATCATCCGTCTTGCCGCCTTTATCGGCGTGTTCGTCGCAATGGCTGCATGGGAAGTCCTCGCGCCGCGCCGGCGGTTGACAGTGAGCAAATCGCCCCGTTGGCTCAGCAACTTGGGGCTGGTGGCGCTGAACGCCGTTCTCGTGCGCCTGGTGCTGCCGTTGTCGGCCTTTGGAACCGCGGTCGTTGCCGCACAGCAGGGGTGGGGATTGCTGAATCAGTGGACCGCGCCGGCCTGGATCAGGTTCGTCATCGCCGTCGCCGCGCTCGATTTCGCGATTTACCTGCAACACGTGTTGTTTCATGCTGTGCCCGCACTCTGGCGCCTGCACATGGTTCATCACGCGGACCTCGATTTCGACGTGACGACGGGGCTGCGCTTTCACACGATCGAGATTCTGATTTCGACGTTCATCAAGGTCGGCGTCGTGGCGGCCCTGGGACCGCCCATCTGGGCCGTGCTCACGTTCGAGGTGCTGCTCAATGCCACAGCGATGTTCAATCACGGAAACGTGCGATTGCCGGAATGGCTTGATCGCATCATTCGTCTCGTCGTCGTCACTCCCGATATGCACCGGGTCCATCATTCGGTCGACCGGCGGTAGGCGAACACGAATTTCGG
>JBLMWR010000268.1:0-3032 GCA_050257335.1 Deltaproteobacteria bacterium
CCGGAACAGGTGGACCCGCGCGTGCGAGCGGTCGCCGGCGATCCTCTGCGCATCGCGGATCATTCCGACGGCCGCATCCCAGCGCGTCGTGTCGGTCCCCATCGACATGCTGCTCGATGAATCGATGAGGTAAAAGACATCGGGGGGCTCCATCGACCCCGGCGTCTCCTGATAACGCACGGGATTGACAAGCAGCGCCAGGACCGTCGCCAGGAGCGCCGCGCGAAGCGCGTACAGCCCCGCGCGGCGCGAAATGGCCGCCGGCGGGCCGCTCAACAGCCGCAGGAGCAGCAACACCGCCACCGCCCCTCCGGCCAGCCAGAGGACGGTTTCCAACGAGACCGGCGGCGAATAGTCGAACCTGCTGTTCACGGTGCTTCCTCCGCGGTTCATCCCTGTCATTGATCCGTCGACAGTGTCTGGTAATAGCGCTCCACCAGCCGCTCGTACTGCGGCGGGGTCGTCTCGTCTCCCATGTTCCGCATGTCTCCCAGAATCAGCTCCTGAATCACGTCGTGCAGGTCGGAGACAATCGTCCTGACGGTCCGATGATAGACGACCGGGGCCCCGTAGTAGCCGCGCACGACGACCCAGTTCCAGCTCCCGCCCCGGTCGGCGGTCCAGCCGGCCTCTTTCATGGCGTCGTACAGCTCCTCGCGCGGCTCATCGGCGATTCCCGCCTTGTCGAGCTGTTCGAGCAGCTCGTCGGCGGCGCGATGCCAGTTGGTGATCTGCGCGGGCGTTTCGAGCTGGTCGAGCTTTCCCTGCAACTCTGACGCCTTGCGTTCAAGTTCCATCAGCTCGGCGATCCGCGGGGCGACGATCGACCGGTGCAGACCTTCGAGCTTCTGGGATGTGGCCTCGAAGCGGTCGGCCATCTCGCGGGCTTCACCGCCCGCTTCGCGGATTTTGCCCGCCCGCACCGCGGGGGCCTGAGCCTCGAGACGCTTGACGGTTTCGCCCAGTTTCCCCTGTTCCATCAGCTCCTGGACCTGGCGCGCAGCCTCTTTATCGGCCGGGTCGTTCGACCGGGCAATGGCCTTGAGGACGTCTTCGAGGGTCTTGCCCGCCTCGGCGATGCGCTCGGCGCGGGCGGCGAGTTTTTCTGTCCGCCCGGCGCCGCGACCGCCGCCGGCCTGGTCGTCGTCCGGTTTTTCTTCGCCGCTTCCCGACGAGCCGGGCGACTTGTCCGCATCCTTTTTGTCGCCGCCCGAACCCCGGGATTTCTCGTTCTCCTCTCCGGGCTTGTTTCCCTGGCCTGCTTTCGGCTTGTCGCCCTTTTTCGGCTCCTGGTCGCCCCCCGCTCCCGGTTCCTTCGGGCGTTCAAGGTCGGCGGCCAGATCGCGCTCGGACTGCGACAGCTCTTCGGAAAAATTACGGGCCATGACGATTTTCCGGGCCGTTTCGGCGGCCGCCAGTGCTTCGACGTTGCGGGCCAGCTCGCGGAACATGCCGGAAGCCTTTTCGGCGGCCTGCGACGCCTCCGGCGACTCCCCGCGCTCCAGCGCACCGGCCCCCTTCTCGGCGGTCTTGAGGGCTTCGGCGATGCGGGCTTTGGCCAGATCCGACATGCCGTCGATCTTCTCCATCACCCGCTGAATGTCGGCCGCCTCGGCGACAATGTCGGCCTGCTTCTGAACAAGCTCTTCGCGGCTGGGACCGGCCGGCTTCTGCTCGTCTCCGGAGCCGTCGCTTCCCTTATCGGCCTCTTTCGTGCCGGGTTCCTGATCCTTTTCTTTTTCCTCCGCGCCGGATTTCGCGCCGGGCCCCTTGCCGTCGGAACCGGCCGCCGCCTCGTTTTTTGCATCGGCGGAGGCTGTGTCGGTCTTCTGCGGATCGGCATCCTTCCCCTGCGAGTCCCCGGGGTCATTCGGCTGGTCGGGTTTCCGTTTCGGGCTTCCGGCCCCGCCAGGCGAATCCGATCCGGGCGCGGGGTCGTCCATCTTCAGTCCCGAGAGGGTCTCATAGACGAACTGTTCCTGGTTGGCCAGATCGCGGAGGCGCTCGGCGACTTCTTCGGCGTCTTCTTCGTTTTTCGGTTTGCGCAGCTTCTGGGTCATCATGCGATCGAAGGCACGCACCTGCGCCTGAACTTTGGGAGGTTTCCTGGGGAGGTCCAGTTCGATCGTGCGGCGTCCTTCGACGAGGTATCGCAGGGCGTCTTTCTCTTGCAGAACGGCGTTATCGTACTTGCCCGCCGAAAGCGAATCGACGGCGGCCAGCATGGCCTCTTCGGCCTGGAACAGAAGATCGTTGCCGGCGACGTCGAGCTGGGCGAAAAATTCGGCCGATTCGCGCGTCGCGGTCGCCAGCTTCTGCTCGAACTCGATGACTCGATCAACCATTCCCACGTCGGACTGGGTGGCGCTTTCGGGGCGGCGGGCCAGCCGGATCGCCTGGTTCAGGCCCACGCGCTGGCGGGCAATCAGCTCGCCCAGCGTCGCTGGCGCCCGGATCGGGGTCCCCATGCCGTCCGGTGTATCGACCAGCTTGTAGATGCGGCGAAACGGCCGGATGTCGACGAATCGCAGATCGGTCTCGCTGCGGTGCGTCCCGCCGGGGAAATTGTCTTCGGCGAAGGCGTAGTACGTGACGCTGTCCTGTTCCTTCAGGTCGAAGTGCTCCAGCGGCAGGAGCTTGTCGAGGACGGCCTGCGTCGTTGGGGCCGGCTGCTTGCCGTCGGCCGCCTGCTGCGCGGCTTCGGCCAGCGCCTCTTCGAAATCCTTCCGCAGCAGCGTATGCTCCTCCTCGTTATTCACCTGGAAAACGATTCCCGCGTTTGTGAGGCCAAAATCGTCGCGCACGTGGATCCGCATCAGCACCTCGGCCAGCGTGTGGACTTCGAGGGCCTCGCGGGGCTCGTCGAAGAAGACCTGCGGCGGCTGGTCCTTGCGGACCCGGATGCGAAAGCTGTTTTCGGGGAGCTTCATGCCGTCGGCCGATTCGGCCTCTAGCGAGTACACTTTGTCCTGCGTGACTTCCATTTCCATCGTCAGCACCGTTCCGTCGATCGTGAGGGGCACGATCTGGGG
>JBLMWR010000269.1:0-3211 GCA_050257335.1 Deltaproteobacteria bacterium
GATCGGCGGAAGAGACGCCGGCGAAACCCCGGGACAAGCCCCCCGCGGCGGCTGCCGAGGCCCCTTCCCTCTCTGTCGAGCAACTGGCCGAAAGAGCCCGCAAGTCGGTCGTCGTGGTGACCGTGACCGGCCGCGACGGCCGCCAGCAGGGGTTGGGGAGCGGGTTCATCGTCGCTCCCGACGGGTTGATCGCCACAAACCTGCACGTCATCGGCGAGGCGCGCCCGATCGTCGTGCAAACCGCCGACGGCAGGAAATTCGACGTCAAGGAAGTGGCGGCCTTCGACCGTCCGCTTGACCTGGCCCTCGTCCGCATCGACGCGAAAGGACTTCCCGCACTGCCGCTCGGGGATTCCGACTCGGTCAAGCAGGGGCAGCCGGTCGTGGCGATCGGCAACCCGCACGGCCTGAAGCACAGCGTCGTCGCCGGCGTGGTGTCGGGGACGCGCCAGATCGAAGGGCGGCAGATGATTCAGCTTGCCATTCCGATCGAGCCGGGAAACAGCGGCGGTCCCTTGCTCGACATGCAGGGGCGGGTGCACGGGCTCTTGACGATGAAATCGGCAGTCACCGAGAACCTGGGGTTTGCGATGCCGGTCAACGCCCTCAAACCCCTCATTGAAAAGCCTAACCCTACGCTGATGTCGCGCTGGTTGACGATCGGCGCGCTCGATCCGCAGGAATGGACGACGCTGTTCGGGGCCCGCTGGCGGCAGAGGGCCGGGCGGATTCTCGTCGACGGACTGGGCAACGGCTTCGGCGGCCGGGCCCTGTGCCTTTCGCAACAACCGGTTCCCGAGGCTCCCTTTGAAATCTCGGTCTCGGTCAAGCTCGCCGAGGAAGAGGGCGCCGCGGGGCTCGTCTTCTGTTCCGACGGCGGCGACATTCACTACGGCTTTTATCCGTCGAACGGCCGCTTGCGGTTCAGCCGCTTTGAGGGCCCGGACGTTTTCTCGTGGTCCGTCCTCGCGGAGGTCAAAAACGACCATTACCGCCCCGGCGACTGGAACGCGCTCAAAGTGCGCTTCGAAAAGGGAAGAATCCAGTGCTTCGTCAATGACGCAATCGCGGTGGAATCGAAGGACGAAAAACTCACCGGAGGCAAAGTGGGGCTGGCCAAGTTCCGCTCCACCGAAGCCCAGTTCCGTCAGTTTCGCGTCGGCAAGGAGCTGGCGGCGACGCATCCCGGTGAAGACGCCGTCGCCCGCGTCCGCAAGCTCGTCGATGAGCTTACCGCCGGCGGCAAGCTGCTCCGGGAAGACGCCGACAGATTGGTCGCTGACGCCACTGTCGGCATCGAGCACCTCCGCGCTCGGGCCGCGACACTGGAAGATCAGGCGGCGCAACTCAAGAAGCTCGCCCGGGCCGTCCATCTCCGCCGCGTCGAAAAGGACCTGGTCGCGGTGCTCGACAAAAAGGAGGACGACGAAATCGACCTCTTTCACGCCGCACTGCTCGTGGCGCTGCTCGACAACGAAGAAGTCGATGTGGAGGGTTACCGCCAGGAACTCGACCGCATGGCCCGCGAGATTTCGCGGTCGATTTCGCCCGAGGCCGACGCCGCCGCGCGCCTGGCAGCACTCAACAAGTACCTCTTCGACGAACATGGCTTTCATGGCAGCCGCGGCGACTATTACCACCGCTCGAACAGCTACGTCAACGAAGTGCTCGACGACCGCGAAGGACTGCCGATCACTCTCTCGGTGATTTACATCGAATTGGGCCGCAAGATCGGCTTGAAAGTCGTGGGGGTGGGGTTGCCGGGGCACTTTGTCGTCCGGCACGAGCCCCCCGACGGAGAAGCGCAACTGCTTGACGTCTACGATCGCGCAGAGGTCGTCACGCGTGAGGAAGCCGAGAAGCTCGTGAAGGAGGCGGCCCGGCGGCCGGCCACCGACGCCGATTTCGCCACCGCGTCGAAACGGGCGATCATCGTGCGGATACTGCACAACCTGCTGGCGCTGGCGCAGCGCGGGCAGGACGTGGAGGGCATGCTGCGCTACCTGGACGCGATCGTGGCCGTTTCTCCCGAGGGGGCCCAGGAACGCTTCATGCGGGCCGTGCTGTTGCTCCGCAGCGGCCGCCGCACCGAAGCCATCGCCGACGCCGACTGGCTCCTCGAGCACCGCCCCGACGGGGTCAATCTCAACGAAGTCGACGAGCTCCGCCGCGTGCTCGATCGAATCGAATGAGCCTCCCGCCACACTCCACCCTTCGTGACGATCCGCCCGGGATCCGCAGACCGGCGCCGCTCGCACGATGCAGACCGGACCCGGCTGCGCCTCGCCGCTCAGCGGATGATTGTTAATGTGTGTTCGTTGCGTGATCCCGGCTGCGCATTATCATAGAGGGACTCACGTTCACTGATGCGTTCCTCCGGGAGCTGGCCCGTATTTCGTCAAGGGGGTGGAATGTTGCGTGTCATCGTCGGCGCGGTCGTTGTGGCAGCCGGCCTTTGTGCCTGGACCGATTCGGCCCGCGCGGAACAGAAGGTTGACGCGAAGTGGGTCTGGTTCGACGAGGGGAACCCGGCCGAGAACGCCCCCGAAGGGAAGGTGTGGTTTCGCAGGGAATACGTTGCCGAGGAGCCCTCCACCGGCGCCGCCATCGTCGCGGCCGACGACGAATTCGTTCTGTGGGTGAACGGCAAAAAGGTCGGTGAGGGGGGCGGAGCGAAAAGCTACCTGTTCAACCTGAACGGCATTGTCGGGCGAGGCACCAACGTCTTCGCCGTCGAGGCCACGAATAAATCGGGGAAGGCCGGGCTGTTCGTCGATGCCGAAATCCGCGGGCAGGGAGGCAAGAGCATCCCCTGCGACACGAATGCCGAATGGAAAGCGACCCGCCAGGCCCCGACCGGCGACGCGTGGCTCAAATTGCGCTTCGACGATGGCCGGTGGAAGGCCGTCAAAGTCATCGGCTCGCATGCCGATTCGCCGTGGAAGGAAATCGCCTTTAACTTCGGCGATCTCGACCGGTTTCAGCTTCCCCCCGGCTTTGAAATCAAACGCATCGCCGAAAAACAGCTCGTCGGGTCGCTCGTGGCCATGACGTGGGGAAACCGCGGCCGGCTGCTCGTGTCGCGCGAGAAAGGCCCCATTCTCAACGTCTTCGACACCGACGGCGACGGCAAGTACGACACGGCAACCGAATATTCCTCGGATGTCAAAAACTGCCAGGGGCTGTGCATGGTCTTCGACAACCTGTACGC
>JBLMWR010000270.1:0-5909 GCA_050257335.1 Deltaproteobacteria bacterium
CCCGCCCCGCCCCCCTCCACCAGGCCGGCCCTCGTATTCCGCATTCCGCACACCGCATTTCCTCGATGAAATTAGACGCCCGCCTGCGCCCTCCGACAATGGCGTTCTTCCAAATACTTTACAGATTCGGAAATCTGGAAAAAATCGCAGCGATTCCCCGAGAAAAAACGGCCATTTCGCGAGTCAAAACCCGCTCGCCGAGCCGGCAAATGCGCGTCGCTGCGTTTGCAACCGCATCCTCGACCAGAGGTTAAGAAAAATCCGAAAAAACGGCCGCTGGACGGTCCCATTCCCCCGCGTATTCAAGCCTCGCCAGCAGACGCCTCGCGCCGGTACCGTGCCAGTCGCGGTCCGTCTGTCGCTAAATGTCAGGCGGGTGGCCGGGGCTGGACCAACGGGAAGCCCCGAATGGTGACGAGACAGGAATACCAAACGCGCGTTATCGCGCGAGTACTGTTGCCGAGACGCTTGCAGAATACTTCTCAGCCGATGGAATCGCCCTTGTGGACGAATCGGCGGCAACTCAATACCATTGCCTCTCTGCGTTCAATCCACGCCGCTGGCATCAGGAGGCACGATGAAAAAAGAAGAGATCCTGGCAAAACTCGCGGCCGGAGAGCTCGGCGTGGACGAGGCGTCAAAGCTCCTGGCGGAACTCGAATCGCAGAAGCGCGGCACACTGTACTGCAAAGTCAGCGAGAAGGGGGGCGTGAGCGTCTACGGACTGCAGCGCATGCCGGTGACCCTGTACGTCGAGCAATGGGAACGCCTGCTCGGCTTCGCCGACGAGATCCGGCAGTTCCTCAAAGACAACGACGCCCAACTGAAGCGCAAAGGTCAGGAGAAGTGACGCTCCACTGCCGTCTCCGCTTCTTCCATCCCAACCAGTCGCCGCCGGCCTTCTCCCCCCCTTGCGAAAGGGGGGAAATGTTTTTGCGCGGCGCGCTCCGGTGGCGATTTTTCATCTCGGTCGGCCGCGGACGGCGCCGAAACATGTTCCGTCAGGCACAGCTTGACCTGCGCGACTCCCTCGCCGGCGCTTCGTGTTAGTGTGCCGGCGCGAACGATGCCGGTTCAGGGCGGGGAAGTGCGAGAAGAGGGCGCCAGGTTTCGCAGATCGAATTCGGGAGGCGGGGGGCAGTCGGGATTGACCCACTGGATGACTTCGGCCCATCCGGAACTCTCCTCGTCGTGCTGCAGATAGCCGTGGATGGGCCGGACGACTTTCCAGCCGTCCTTGAGGTGGAGGCTCAGCACGGGGTCGAAGAGTTTCCTCTCCACGACCGCATCGACGTATTCGTCGATCCTCGTGCTCGAGGAGTGCTTGCCATAGCCGGGCAGGCGACTGGCGCCCACCATTCGCCAGAGATGCTCTTTCTGCACGACAAAGCGGGCCTCGTCGGTCAGCGCGTGTCCGATTCCGTGGTGTTGATGGCCGGGATGGACCATGATGTCCGCACCGTAAAGAGTCGGTCCGTCGGGATGATGGTCCAGGAACGAGCCGCCGGCCGTGAGAACATCCCACGGGTCGTCGATGTGAAAATCGATCATGTGCAGCCGGAGTGTGAAGTGGACGCCGGCCACGTCATCAGAATCGACTTCGACGGCGACAAACTGCCCCTGCGGAAAGACCTGTCGGTGGTCTTCGAGTTCGTCGAGCGTGTAGGGTGTCTCGGTGGGGTAAACCACCGTGCAAATGTCGATAATGGCCTCGAAATCCGAGCGTTCCATGAGACGGATTCGATAGTTGGCAGGAAGCATGGGCGGCCCGTTTCTTTCAGCTCGCGATGAAGACTGGTTATTTAACAGTCTACCGCCCCCGGGCGGCTCGGACAAAGGTCATCGGGGCAGGCCGGTTTCCCGGCCAACCCCGGGGCTGTAGCAGTGAAACGCCTTCGGCATAGACCCGCGGGTGGGCGTGGATCCTGCGCGTGGCTTTCGAGTGACGGGAACCACTCATCTCTGCGAGTTTTTTTTCGGGTCGAGGGTCTCGGCTGCGGCGCGGCGGAGTCGTGCCTGGTTCGAGAGCCGATCGGGCGAGGAAGGCCCAGACCTCATCTCGCAAAGCGGGATGACCACATTACGACTGGCGGCGTTTGACGGGGGTCAGGCCTTCGGGACGCAGGTGGGTGTGGCGGAAGGAGACGTTGTCTTCCCACAGGCGGAAGCCGCCGCGGAAGGCGTTCCAGTTGTCGCCGATCCGGCAGCCGGGGGGCAGCTCTTTCAGCTTGCGGACGTTCCCGCCCCCCAGGACGACGTAATCGGGCTCCAGCGCGGCGGTCAGGCATTCGACGATGTCCGCCACGTGCTTCCGCCAGCGCTTCTTCCCGAACCGTTTCATCCCCTGCTTACCGGCGTATTCTTCGTAAGTCGCGCGGCGGTACGGCAGATGGGCCAGCTCCATCGGCTCGATAATTCCATCGACGATCATCGCCGAGCCCAGTCCCGTGCCGAGACCCAGAAAGAGCATCTTCCCGCCGTCGTAACTTCCCAGGGCCTGCATGGCCGCGTCGTTGACGAGCTTGACGGGACAGCCGAACGCCTTCCTGAAGTCGAACGCGACCCATCCCCGCGCAAGGTTGTGAGGCTCGGCGACGGGGCGGCCGCGGACGACCGGGCCGGGGTAGCCGATCGAGACGGCTTCATATTCCCACCCCTCGGCGAGCGTCATCACGGCGGAGACCATGCGGCGGGCGGTCAGCGCGGGGCCGGAAGGAATCTTGCGGCGTTCCTCCTGACCGGTGGCCAGAATCTTGATGTTGGTTCCACCGACATCAATCACCAGAACAGGTCGCGACATCAAGGCACCTCCTGTGGCCATCGGCTCAGGCCGGGTCGAACGAGACAATCATAGAATGCA
This sequence comes from Deltaproteobacteria bacterium, assembly GCA_050257335.1. Taxonomy (GTDB): domain Bacteria; phylum Planctomycetota; class Planctomycetia; order Planctomycetales; family Planctomycetaceae; genus JACQFH01. The sequence goes on from JBLMWR010000270.1 coordinate 2,861, forward strand.
GGCGGCGGCGGTGGCAATGAAGGAGAGGGCGAAGAGTCGAAGGGGGGTACATCCATCAATTGGGGGTGTTCCGGACGTTCAGCGGACGGTAAGGTGGTCGGGTGGCCTGGCCGCCCCGTCAGGGTGGCCGGGCCACACTCCCCATTTCTCCCACCCCGAATTCAAGGATGCACCCTTCCGTACCTCCCCCGGGGAGATGCGCATTGCTTTCTCGCGCGCCCTCGGCCATCCTGTTTGTGAAACGCAGCGGATCATTTCCGCTGTCAGGTGGAAACAGAACCATAGAAAAAAAGGCCGCCGAACAACACGCCAGGCGCTTTGCAGCCCGCCAGGCGCCGGTCGTCCTCCGAACGTTCTCGCTGGAGCCCCTCCCATGAATCGACGCATCTTTTCGAAATGTCTGGCGCTCGGCGCGGGGGCGCTCGGGTTATGGCAGTCCGCCGCGCAGGGATCTGCGGATGTGGCGGGGGCACTTGCCGACGCCCCCGACGAAGCGAAGCCGCGTCGCGGACCCGCGTCAGATCCGGATCGCCGGCATCCCGAACCGGTAAATGTCGCCGATTTCCAGGCGCTGGCCCGCGACGCGCTGCCGCAGGCGACGTACGAGTACATTACGACCGGCTCGACGGACGAGATCACGCTGCGTGAGAACGTCGCGGCATTTCAGCGACTCCGGATTCTGCCGCCGCTCTTGACGGGCGTGGCCGAAGCCGACACGGCCACAACCGTTTTCAAGCAGCCGGTGGCGCTGCCGATTCTGCTGGCGCCCGTCGCCGGCCAGAGTCTGTATCATGCGCAGGGAGGGCTCGCCTCCGCCCGGGCCGCGGAATCGGCGCGGACGATCTTCGGAGTCAGCAGCAGCATCGGACACAGCGTCGAGGAGATCGCCGCGGCGAGCCGCGGCCCGAAGTGGTTTCAGCTCTACGTTCCGAAAGACCGGGGCGTTGCGCGGCGGCTGGTGGAACGGGTGGAACGCGCCGGCTATCAGGCCATCGTCGTGACGGTGGACCTGGGGGAACGGAAGGACGCCGACCGGCGGAACCGCTTTACGCTTCCGCGGGAGATTCTCCTCAAGCACCTGCGCGACGTGGGCTTTGAGGTGAGCGAGCGGATGTCGTACGAAGACCTCCTGGCGTTCAACGACCAGGCCTGGGACCTGGCGCTGTCGTGGAAGTTTTTCGACTGGCTGAGGTCGATCACAAAGCTGCCGCTGGTCATCAAGGGGGTGCTGCGTGCAGAGGACGCCAAACAGGCGGTCGCGATCGGCCTGGAGGGGATCGTCGTCTCGAACCACGGGGGGCGGCGGCTCGACGGCATGCCCGCCAGCATCGACCAGTTGCCGCAGGTCGTTCAGGCCGTTGGGGGCCGGGCCGAGGTGTTTCTCGACAGCGGCATTCGGCGCGGCACCGACGTCTTCAAAGCGCTCGCGCTGGGAGCCCGGGCGGTGTTGATCGGCCGCCCTTACGCCTGGGCCCTGGCCGCCGACGGAGAACGGGGCGTCAAGAATGTCCTGGAACTGCTGCGCGAGGAGCTGGTGTCGGCCATGCTGGCGACCGGCTGCGCGACGGTCGGCGCCATCAACCGCACACTGCTGCTTTCCTGAGACTGCAGGACGGCCCTGCCGGGCCTCCCGGCAATAGGCGAAATACGCACGGGCTTGGAAGCCCATGCTACGCAGCTTCGGCAAGGCCCGTCGCGGCTGGCGGGGGGGTGCGCTTCGCCGTCAGACGTTTCCACAGCCAGGCGGATTCGAGAAACACCCAGGCGGCGCAGGCGGGGATGGCCAGCCAGCCGTAAGGATCATATTCCGCCGCCACGCGCGTAATCGCCTGCTGTACGTTCCCCTTTTCGAGCCCCTTGAGGAGCCCCACGATCGGGTGCGGCCGCAGCAGGCGCTGGCCGCCGCTCCGCAGCCATGCCACGCCCCGGTCTCCCTTTTTGGTCGCCAGGATCAGGATCTCTTCGGCCTCCCGGGCTGAGGTCTTCACGATCTCGACCCCTTCCTTTCCCGCGACGTGCAGGGCGAATCCTCCCGCCGGCTGCCGCTTCAGAAAATCGGCGACCACCGCCACCTCTTTCGGATCGTCCAGGTGCCGCAGGATCCGCAGGGCCCCCGCCGGCGTCGATTTCTCGACCAGGACCTCGAAGAAGCCGAAGAGCCGCTTCAGTTCCGTATAATCGCGGGCGTCGGTCGCGCGGCGGATGACCCGCACCAGCGATTCGACCATGCGCTGGCTGAGCGCCCCGGCCTTCTTCGCGACCTTGAGGAAGGCGGCGATCCAATCGATCTCGGGCATCACGGTGGTCAGGACCCCCACGGCGGAGAGCGCGAGGATCAGCTCGTCCGATTCACCGTCGACCGCCAGCCGGCCTCCCTGGATGAGCAGGTCGCGCACGTCGCCGACGACGAACATGTCGGCCGCGATGGCGCCGATCAGGGCTTCGAGCGAATCGCCTTCGCCGACCAGCGCCCCGCGCAAGAGCTCCTTTCCCTTGCGCAGGACGCTGGCCTGCTCGTCGCGGACTTCGCTCTGCTCGCGGAGGAGGGCGTCGCGTTCGGCGCCCGACAGCTCGCCCATTCCGGTCTCGGCGACCAGGAGCGCTTCGGCGAACCGGTGTTCCCCGCGCAGGCTGCGGACTTCCGCCAGGTAATCCATGCGGGGGAGACTGCTGAACTGCACCCGCGCCAGCCGCGAGCCATTATCTGCCGCAAGGATGCAGAGCAACCCCGCGGCCAGCCCCAGCCGCAGCAGGTTCCACCGGCAGCGCCAGAGGTTGAAGAGGAGATAAAAGGTGGCAGTCAGCATTGTCAAATTAACCGATCCGGGTGATTCGCTTCAGCGGTCAAAAAGAGGTCCTCTTTTTCTTCCTTTGCGTCTTTGCGCCTTTGCGTGAGCCCGTTTACTCAATTGACCCCGCCAAGTGGACGGCCCGAAGGAGCTCACGCAAAGGCGCAAAGAGGTTTTGGTGCTTCGATCGTGGCCTCAGAACCAGATTCAATACAATGCAAAATCCCGATTCAGGCAAAAACGCAAAAAGGGAACCGCGT
>JBLMWR010000271.1:0-4169 GCA_050257335.1 Deltaproteobacteria bacterium
CAGTGCGGAGTCCCGTCGGATCGATGAAATTCGTCGGGCCGTTGCCGACGTAGCGGTACAGATTCGGGTCGCCGGCGGCGAAGCCCGCCGGGTCCTGGCTGATGAATCGGCCGGTGTGCGGGTCGTACCAGCGGGCGTGGTACCAGTACAGGCCGGCGTCGCTGTCCCACACCTGGCCGGTGTAGGCCGACTGCGGCTGATATGCGGCGTTGGTCTGGGAGATGATGTTCCCGAAACTGTCGTACTTCAGGTGATCGACCACCGTCGTCGTGTCGGTGCCGGCGTTGTACTGCGCCACGTCCCGGACCGTCCCCTGGTTATCCGTCAGGCGCCAGAGACGGTGCCCGAGCCGTTATCGTCGGCGAGCGCGGCACTGGTTGCAGAACCGCCTGAAGGCGAGACTACGAGCAGCCGGTCGCTGCGACTGCCCGAGTTCCGCAGGTCAGGCTCTCGCCTGACAGCGATGCAGATTCGATTGGTTCGTGAGGGAACAGGCCAGTGGCGCGGGCAGGTCGAGTGGCGCTGCCGATCCGTGGGGGCCGGACCGTTGAGTCGGTCGCGCCGGCCTGCCACCCGCTGCCATCGGTGAGCCTCAATCGGCGTCAGGCGAGAGCCTGCCCTGCCGGCCCGCCGATCGCTGAATGTCACCCTCGCTCGCCATTCACCGGGGCTTCCCGTCGGTCCAGCCCCGGCCACTCGCCTGACATTTAGCGATAGACGGGCTACGATGTCACCCGGACAAGTCGCAGCTTCCCAAAAAACTGGCGATTTCCTCCGGCAGAGGGCAAATGGAATTGAAATCCCCGGGGGTGGAACGGTAGAATCAACACGGCATGGTTCCGTCGCGGGCAGGCCCTTATTTCCTTTCTCTCTCTTTCTTCCCGATCGTTGCGTCCACCATCCGGCCTACTGTGCACGCAGGGTCGTCAATGGGAATTCCACAGGTCGCGGATCCGTTCCTGACGCTGCTCAAAAAGAGCGGTTTGCTGCCGGCCGACGAGGTCGCGGCGGCTCTGGAGAGGTTCCATCTTGGCCCTGAAGCCCCGCCGAAAGAGGTCGCCCGGGCGTTTGTCCGCAGCGGGCACTTGACCCGCTTCCAGGCCGAGCGGCTCCTCGAAGGTCGGTACCGCGGGTTCTTCATCGACCATTACAAGGTGCTCGAGATTCTGGGGGCCGGCGGGATGGCCTGCCTGTATCTGGCAGAGGACCTCAATGGCGGCGAACGCGTGGCGCTCAAGGTCATGGCGGACATCCACAAGACCGACGCGGCGATGCTCGCACGGCTGAAGATCGAAGCGCGGGCGGGCAAGCGGCTGCGGCATTCGGGCATCATCCGCACTTTCGGGATCCACCGCACCGACGACGTGTTCGGCGAGGCATGGTACCTGGTGATGGAATACGTGGAGGGGATCAACCTCGAAGAGTTGATCAACCTGAAGGGGCCGATCCCCGTGGCGCAGGCCTGCGACTTCATCTGGCAGGCCGCCGCCGCCCTGCAGCACGCCCACGCCGCGGGGCTGGTCCATCGGGACGTGAAGCCCGGAAACCTGCTCGTTGACCGGCACGGGACGGTCAAGATTCTCGATTTCGGGCTGGCCCTGCTCGACGGCGAAGAATCGAACGCCGATGAGTTTTCGCTGGCCATGATCTTCGGGCACAGTTGCCTGGGGACGGCCGATTACATCGCCCCCGAGCAATCGCGCGACAGTTTTGCGGTCGACAGCCGGGCCGACATCTATAGCCTGGGATGCACACTGTACGTCGCCCTGTCGGGCAAGCTGCCGTATCCCATGGCGTCGAGCTGCCAGAAGCTGGAAGGGCACCGCATGCAGCCGCCCCCGCCGCTGCGCGGGATTGCCCCGGCGGTGTCCGAGGAACTGGCGGCGGTTGTCGAAAAAATGATGGCCAAGCGCCCGGAAGACCGCTATCAGACGATGGCCGAAGTCGTCGAGGCGCTGACGCCGTTCATCCGCCGGCAACCGGTGGAATTTGATTTTCCGAAAGTTCTGGCGTGGCGCGCCAAAGACGCCCGCCGCCGTTTCGCCTCCCAGCGCCGCACCGGAGACAGTGCCGCACGCGGGCCCGCAAAGTCGCCCGGAACCTCGAAGTACAGCCTTCGCAGCGCCTCGACGAAGCGGCTGCCGCAGGCGTCGGCCGACACGTCGGTCGAGGCGCTGCCGCGCGACGCGCGGTCGGCCGTATCGCTGGCGGCGCCGTTCGAAGGGGGGCTCGACGACGCCTCGCTGTCGCGCCCCGAGGCGCCCCTGGTCGGCCCCCATTCCGGGCCGGTGCTGGTTCCGCTCGAAGGCGGGCCGGCGGTGCCGCTGGCCGGGAATTCCGTCGTCATCGGCCGCGACCCGGATTGCGACGTGCGCATCGCCTCGGCCCAGGTGTCGGGGAAGCATTGCGAATTGCGATCGGACGGTTCGGTGTGGCGGGTGGTCGATCTGGGAAGCAAGAACGGGACCCAGGTCAATGGAGCGACGGTCGCCGAACGGATTTTGCATCCCGGCGACCGGTTGTCGCTCTCCAAGCAGCATCACTTCTGCATCGACTATCCTGTCGGTCCTCATGCCGGCGCAGGACGGCTGGCACAGTGGGCCCTGCTGGGGACCGTGGCGACTGCCGCGGCGCTCACAGGGTTGTTCCTGTGGCGGGTGTTCGGGTGACGTCGTGGGGCAGGTTTCCAGCCTGCCCGTCACCACAGGAATCAGGGCGAGCAGGTTAGAAGACTGCTCGACGTCTTGCCATTTTGGCCCGCCGGACGAACAATAGCGCGTATCACCTCTCGCGGTATCCGGCGTCCGATCGTTTCACGCGCAACGGTGCGGTATGCCCCGGCGGACGGCTCCACTGAAGGGCGGGCCCCGGCGTGCCTCGGCACGCCGCGAGAGCATTGCCAACAGGGCCGGCGCTTCGATCCCTCAATCGCCGCGGCAGCGGGGACCGCCGCACGCGCGGCCCCGCCCCTGGTTGTCGAACCGCCGACTGTCTTCGATTTTCTTTCGCTTTGTGCGATTTTTTCAGCGCGGTCGACCGACGGGTTCGGGCTCATTCGCGATCGAAATGCCCGTCTGCGTCATCCTTTCATTCCTGTTTTTCCGAGGTGCCCCATGCAACCTGCGACTGCGGCTGTTTCTGCGCCACGACCTCCCCTGCTCTTTCAGACCGTCCTGCGAAGCCTGTACACGCAGAACCCGTTTTACCTGTTGAGCGCGGGCCTGATTCTCTATGGTCTCCACGTTTCGTTCCGCCCCGAGGCCGGACAACTCATCAATCCCTGGGCGCTCATGGCGGCGCTGTGCGGATACGCGCTGCTCCTGGCCCTGACCGCATATCTGATCGTGCGGCTGGGAAAAGTGTGGGAGGATGCCCGGTCGCTTGTCCTCGTCCTGCTCCTGGTGCTCCTGGCCGTGTCGGTCAGCTTCGACGAGATCATCAATACCTCGCCGCCCCACGGCTATGGGCTGCTGCTTTTCGGCCTGGGGTTTTCGACGGCCGTCTCGGAAGCGCTTTTGCGGGGCCTGACGCTGCGCTTTCCGGCGCTGTTCCGCGGGCCCTATTACGCGATTTTGACGCTGTTTTTCGTTTACCCGTTGTTTGTTTCCCCCGAGGTCACAGAACTTCCTGCGGCAACGATCGACTTCCGCATTCTGCTGTTTTCAGTCGCGGCGGCGGCGATCTTTCTCTTCCTCATCCCGGCCATCCGCCGCGGCGCCTCTTACGTTTCCCAGGACGGCACTCCCTGGCGCTGGCCCTGGTTTCCCTGGTCGGCGTTCGGTTTTCTGGCGCTGGGCGTCTGTCTCCGCTCGTACGGCCTGAGCTTTTCGTTCTCGCCGGCGCGCGGCATGGAAAGCACGTTCGGGCTCTACTACCTCGTTCCTTTTCTTCTCGCGCTCCTGGTTCTGGCGCTGGAAATCGGGATCGTCGAAAAAATCCACGCAGTGCAGAACGCCGCTGTTTGCCTGGCCCCTGGATTGATGCTTCTGGCGATCCCCTCGGATGGGGGCTCGGCGCCATACGGGATCTTTTTGGCATCGCTTGTCGACAGGGCCGGTTCGCCTGTTTTCTTTACCATTCTGGGATTGGCGCTTTTCTACGCCTGGGGGTGGCTGCGCGGGATGCGACGGAGCGAATGGGGGCTTGTCGCGGCGCTACTGCTGGCCTCT
>JBLMWR010000272.1:0-8659 GCA_050257335.1 Deltaproteobacteria bacterium
CATGATTTTCCCGCCGATGCCCGTGAGGTGGCGTACCGGTTTTTTGACAGGCATTTGAAGGCGGAGGGAAAGCAGGTAGAGAATTGAGAGAAGATAGCGGCGGGCGGGGGACGTGAGCCCCCTGATCGTGCCAGGCGATTCCAAACGCACCCCTCGGCGCGTCTGATCCTGCCAGAAGCCTCACGCCTCCCGCTCGCCAGATTTGTGTGGCGCGCTGTCCGTCACCAAGGAGCACAACAATGTCCGTTTCACGTCGAGAGTTCGTTGCGGCTGCGGCAGCGGCGGGCTTGAGTTGTGCGCTGAATTCCCGCGCACCGGGCGAAGATTCGGCGAAGGCGAAACCTGCGGCGCCGCGCAATCGCTTCGCGGTCGCCACGTACTCTTTCTGGCAATTCCGCCCCGAGCGGGTCGAGATCGAAACGTGTCTCGATGCGGCCGCCGACATGGGGTTCGACGGCGTCGAGATCCTGCATCGCCAGATGCATGAGGAATCGAACGGCTATCTGCAGAAGCTCAAGCGCCAGGCTTTCTCGCTGGGGCTCGACCTGTGCGGGTTCTCGACCCACCAGAGCTTTTTGTCGCCTGACAAAGCCGAGCGACAGAAGAACATCGAACACACGCGGCACTGCATCGAGCTGGCGTACCGGCTGGGAATTCCCACGATGCGCGTGAACACGGGCCGCTGGGGGACGATCAAGGATTTCGACGAATTGATGAAAGCCCGCGGCATTGAACCGCGGCTGGAAGGATACACCGACGAGGACGGCTTCGGCTGGGTGATCGACAGTCTCGAAAAGTGTCTCCCCAAAGCCGAAGAATGCGGCGTCGTGCTGGGGCTGGAAAATCACTGGGGGTTGGGGCGGACGCCCGAGGGGGTGATGCGGATCGTCAGAGCGATCGATTCTCCCTGGCTGGAAGTGACGCTCGACACGGGGAATTTCCTCGAAGATCCCTACGACAAGCTCGAAATGATCGCCCCGCGCGCGATCCTCGTGCAGGCCAAGACGTATTACGGCGGCGGCAAGTGGTACTCGCTCGACCTCGATTACCCGCGAATCGCCCGGATGCTGAAGAAACACAAGTACCGCGGTTACATTTCGCTCGAATTCGAAGGCAACGAGGACCCGCGGACGGCGATTCCTAAAAGCCTGGCGATGCTGCGCGAGGCGTTTGCCGCGGCTTGAAGGTGTGGAACGCCCTTGTCGGTCGCTGCAGTTACGAAAACGGTTTAAACCGCGAATGACGCGGATACGCGCGGATGTTCCAGATCACCTCGGTGCAGTCGGTGGTCGCTCCACGACGGCGGGAGGACGGAATTCTTTGCGTCGTTGCGCCTTTGCGTGATAATTTCCTCGTCATTCAACTTTGATCCCGGCCGATCTTCAGCGTAAAACATTCTCCATTTATCTACAGGAGTTACACTTGGCATCTGATGTACCGGAAGCATCCATCCCCGGAAACGCTGGACAGATTCGGTGGCTGGACCTGGTCCGGTTGATCCTGGCGCTGATCCTGACGCCGGCGGTGCTGATTTACGCCTGGGGCCGGGTGCTGATCTTCGGGATGTTTCGGACCTGGCCCGAAACGATCTACGTCGGCGCTCTCGTTTTCGGGATTGCCGCCGTCATCCTGCTCACCGCCGGGCTGTCCGCCCGGCTGCGCTCTCCCGGCCTCGATCGCTGGGTCATTGCCGGCGTCCCGACGCTCTGGATCGGCGTCTGCGCGTTCATCGTCTGGCTGCGCATCGGCGACTTCATCCCCAGACAGATCGTGGGATTCCTGTTCATTCTCGCCACGCTGTGGGTGATGTGGTCGGCATGGATGTTTTATCGCCCCTGGTCGTGGGGCCTGCGGATCGGCGTGCTCTTGGCGCTCATCCCCTTTGCCGTCGCGTTTCCGATGATCCTGCGCGTGGAGGGCCTGACCGGCGAAGCAAACGTCAATTTCGCGTGGCGTAATGCACCGATCGTCGATCACGGGGCGGACCTGCCGGCAGCCCAGGCAGAATCAGCGACGGGAATCATCTGCGACCTTAATGCGACGACTCCGCACGACACCCCCCAATTTCTCGGCCCGCAGCGGACCGGCGTTTTTTCCGACGCCGGACTGACTCCCGATTGGAACGGCACACCGCCGCGCGAAGTGTGGCGGCAGCCGGTGGGCGCCGGCTTGGGCTCGTTTGCCGTCGTCGGAGACTTCGCCGTAACGCAGGAGCAGCGCGGCGAAAAGGAATGCGTCGTCTGCTACCGCCTTTCGGACGGAAAGCTGATGTGGCTGCACAGCGATGAGGCGCGGTTCGATTCCAGCATGGGAGGCACCGGTCCGCGGGGCACGCCGGCGATCGCCGACGGCACCGTCTACACAGTCGGCGGCACGGGGATCCTCAATTGCCTGCGGGGCGACAACGGCGAGCAGATCTGGTCGGTTGATATTCTAAAGGACAACGGCGGGCGTCCAATCGCACACGGCGTGTGCGGTTCACCGCTGGTCGCCGGCGAATGGGTGATCGTTGCGCCGACGGGCGCCGAAGGAGTGTGCCTGGCGGCGTACAATCGCCAGACCGGCAAACGCGTCTGGCGGGGTGGCCGCCACGAAGCCAGCTACGGCTCCCCGACCGTGGTGGAACTGGCCGGCGTCCGCCAGGTGCTGATCGCGACGTCCGATGGAATTGAAGGGAGCGACTTCCAGACGGGAAAACCGCTCTGGAATTACATGTGGACCCCCGAAACTCACGTCAACTGCTCGCAGCCGATCGTCGTGGACGCCGCGGCTGGCAAAGTCCTGTTCTGCACGGGGTACAACACGGGCAGCGTGCTGTTAAAGGTCTCTGCGCCGGCTGGCGGCTCCTGCGGCGTTGCCGAACTCTGGAAGAGTCCGCAGAAAATGAGAACCAAATTCACGACTGCCATCATGCACCGGAGCTTCGCTTATGGCCTTGACGACGGAATTCTGGCCTGCCTCGACGTGGCCACCGGCAAACAGGTGTGGAAGGGGGGGCGTTATCAGCATGGACAGCTACTGCTGGCGGGCGACCTGCTCATCGTTCAGGCGGAAAACGGGGAAGTCGTGCTCGTCCAGCCCGACCCGACGAAGCTCATCGAGTTGGCGAGGATCCCGGCCCTGTCGAGCAAGACCTGGAACAACCCGGCCCTCGCCGGCCGCTTCCTGCTCGTCCGCAACGACCAGGAAGCCGTGTGCTTCGAGCTGCCGGTGCGGCCGTAAGACTCGCCCCGCCGACTCTGCCAGCCGTGTTCAAGCCGCGCGAAACGGCTTATGATACACACGTCAAGTGAGTCTGCCGAATCTTTCAGCGAGTACACGTTGCCAGGATGCCCGCCATGAATACGCAGGGAGCGACAAGTCGCCGGATCGTGATCGTCGGAGGGGGAATCGCCGGCCTTTCGGCGGCTGTGCGGCTGTCGCAGGCGGGACTGGCGGTCACCCTGCTGGAGGCGTCGCAACTGGGAGGCGCGGCCTCGACGCGCAATCAGGGGTGGCTGCACAGCGGGGGGATTTTCGCTCTGGATTCGCCCGATTACGCCCGTGCCTGCCACGCGGCCCTCGAACGGACGCTCAGATTCTGTCCCGACTGTCTGGAAGCCGGCGTTCCCCAAATGGCCTATCTGTTCTCTCGGCCCGATACTCTTGTGCGATCGTGGACACATGCCTGGCATGCCGCGGCGATTCCTCAAAGCGAGATGCCGCTCGAGCAGGTGTTCGTTGCGCTCCCGGGAATCGACCGCGCCCGCATTCAACATGCCTTCCGGCTGCCTGACCGCTCCATCCGCGTAGACATTCTGCTGGCGCACCTGGCGGCGACGGCGCAGAACGCGGGCGTCGAAATCCGTCCCGCAACCCCGATCAAACATCTGATCCGTCACGGCAACCGGATTGACGGAGTGGCGACGGCCGCGGGCGAGGAGATCGGGGCGAGGCTGGTGATTCTCGCCGGCGGGACGACCGGGTACGCGCTGACGGCCGAGCATCATCAGCAGCATGCCGGGAGCCAGCACGACGTCGAGCTGGTGCCACTGAAGGCGCATCTGGTCTCGTTCCAGCCGGACGTGGGGCGACTCCCGTTCTGCATCCCCGATGCCGACGGGCTCAACCATCTTCCACATCCTCCGGCGTCGGTGTTCGGGACGAACCGCTGGGAGAAGGTGGCGCAGCCCGACGATCACACCGATCCTAAGCAGGTCGAACTGCTGCGGACAAAGGTCCACGATTTCTTCCCGGCGCTGACCCTTGAGGCGAGCGCGTACGCCTGGGCCGGGACCATGATGCAGCCCCTGCAGGTGCATCAGATTGAGACTGGCGGAGCGATCTGGCCGGCGGTGATCGACCACAGCCGCCACGCCCCGCACATTGAAAATCTGCTGAGCATTTATTCCGGCCGGGCCACGCTCTGGTCGCAGCTCGCCGAGGAAACCCGCTGGACGGTGCTCGGCAAACTGGACACGGCTCCCGTCGGCACGGCCCATCCGCCGTGGGCGGATAAATGACGTCTGCCGCCCGGTCACTCCGTGACTGGACGGCAGTCAGACGTCGCGGGCCAATCCAGCCCCTGAGCGATATTTCGCCCGCCGCCGCCTCGCATTTCCCCGGCGAACGTGGCTCGCGGCTCGATGAGCAGTTGACAGCACAGATCGCAGGGTCGCAGAGTGACCCGGCTAATTGTCGCCAGAATGATGCACCAGGAAACTCTTGACCATCTCGCCGCGCATTCGCAGATGCAGGTCGGCCGTCAACAGGTCGAAATGGGACTTGCCCGGAATGATTTCGACGATGGCATCGCTCTTCAGTGCGGCGAGTGATTCTTTGAGCAGCCGGGTGGCGCCGTCGAGGTAAAACGTGTCGAGCTCCCCCTGAAAGACGTGGAGCTTGCCGGCCAGCTTTGGCGCCAGTTCGGGCCAGCGCCGTTCCAGAATCAGGCGAATGTCGAATTTCGTCCACGACATGGCCGCTTCGGTGTCCACGGCCCCCGTGTTCCGGTTCCAGACGCGCATCGGTCGCCCGTCCGCGGCCCGCGGGCTGAAGACCGCCTCGAAACTGTGTAACTGTCCGCCGAATCCGAGGACTTCCTCCATCCTGTCGAAATCATCGAACCAGAGGGCGACTTTGTCGCCGAAGCGGGCCAGTGGGCGGCGGTTTCCGGCCCCGTCGCGATACATGTTCTCCCCGGGCCGGTACAGGTTAATGCGCTGAAAATCGCGGAAATCGACCGGGTCGGGCGAAGTGCTCCACGTGCCGCCGAAAGTGTCCGGGTAATTCACCTGCAGCCACAGGCTGCTCCAGCCCCCCGACGAATGCCCGGTCAGGAAGCGCGCCGTCGAAGCGGCGACGGTGCGAAACTGCCGATCGAGCTCCGGAAGAAGCTCGGTGACGAGCGCCTTACCGACCGGGCCGTTATTGGCCGAGTCGGCAAACACGTGGTGCCCCAGCGGACAGCTCGGATCGAGCGTCACCCGCAGGAACTCGACGCCCCCCTCGTTCTCTTCGGGAATCGGCTCCTGGGGAACGCGATAAACGTGAGTTCCGCCGAATCCCGGGATTTCGAAAATCACCGGATAGCGGCGCTCGGGCCGATCGTAATAACCGGCGGGAAGCAAAACGCTCCCCCGCAGGCTAACGTCGCGCTGGTGAAAATCGCTCAACAGCCGGCTGCGAACCTGCACCAGCTTGAACCACCGGTTTTCGGGAAACGGCCGCTCGCTGCCGATCTTGTCGATCAGCAGCTCCTGCGGCTGCGATTTCTCGGCGGCGGCCGCCACGTCGGCGACGACCGAGTAGCCATTGCCCGGTCCGGTCCCGACGCGGCGCTCATAGGGATTGAATCGCGCCACGGCCTGCACGCGATGTCCCGACAGATCGATCTCGGCGAGCGGCTTCGGAAACGCCAGCATCCGCGCCCCCGATGAAGTCCCCATCACGAGAGGTTCTCCCGCCTTCCAGTTTTTGACGTCGAGCGCCACGAACGGCTCGGGGTGAAACCAGTCGGGCCCCTGCCGCGGTTCCGTTTTCGGGTTCTTTCCGAAGAACAGATAGACGCGCCCGGAATACGGCTCGCTCCGCACCGCTTTGGAAAAGCTGATGCGGAACTCGCAGTCTCCGGCAATCGTCCTGGAGACGAAAAGGAATAGCGCCAGCCAGCCGGTTAGCCAAGCAGCTCGTCTGCGCATTGGGGCCCCCTGCGTGAGGAACGATGCTGACCGATGCAGGCAGCGTGCATTCGCGGTATTCTACAGAGAACGGCATCCGAGGTTAAGTTCGTTTCGGGTACGGCCGATGGCCGGTTGACTAACCGCGCACCAGATGCTCATTTCAATGAATAGCTCCCATGCCCCCTTCGCAAACGCAGGATGAACGACTCGTCGCCGTGGAATTGCTCGTCACGCATCTCGAGCGTGATCTGGGGACGCTGAATTCCGTGCTTCTGGAACAGCAAAAGGAGATCGAGTCGCTGAAGCGGCTGATCGGCCGGCTCGATGACCGTGTCACCAGCCTGACCGAGCCAGAGGAGCCGCGCGATCTGAGAGAAGAGCGGCCGCCGCACTATTGATGCCCTCACAGATGGAGGAGGGGTAACCACGAAACACCCGAAAGAGACGAAAAATCGCGAGCTGCCGCGCGGGCGATGAATTCACTCAGAGGGCGGTCCGCTTCGGGAATCAGCCTTCATCGCCGTTCATCCGCGGCTCGCCACTCCCTTCGTCGCCTTCGCGCGTTTCGTGGTTTTCCAAAATGGCAATCACGAATCCCGGCGCGCCGGCACGAATCGCACGAATGAGCAAAGTTGTCGCCTGACGACAATTTTTAGCCGCCGAGGCCGCCGAGAGCTGCGATTCACCCGCTCTGCTTTTCTCGGCGATCTCGGCGCTCTCAGCGGTTCTGCGTCATTCAATATTCTGCCGAACTTGCTCCTTTGGTTCCGGCCGAAGACGGGGCGAACCACTCTCGCCCGATCATTTCGCCTTCAATTTCGCGTATCTCACGCCGGTTGCCCGGGTCTTGCGTTTGAAAACCTTGTCGCCGGCCGTGACGTACAGCGTTTCCAAATTCCTCCCACCGAAACAGACGTTGGAGAGCGGCCCGGCGTGCGGCTTGAGGATCGTCCCTCCCAGCCGTCCCGTCGGGTCAAACATCTGCAAGCCGATGCGGGTGGCGACGTAGAGCCGCCCAATCGAGTCGACCGTCATGCCATCCGAGCCGGGACCGCCAGCGCCCGGCGCAACCTGCAACGGGCTGTAATAGCGGTCCTTGCTGGTGAGGCTTCCGTCCGGCTCGACACGAAACGTCCACAGGATCGGTTCCAGGGCTTCGGTCACGACGAGAGTCCCTTGATCGGGCCAGAGAATGACGCCGTTCGGGCGGATTCCCTCGGCAACAACCTTCTTTTCTCGCTTGGAATTTACGTACCACACCCGGCCGCCGGGAGGGTCGGTGAAATAGATCGCACCGTCGCCGGCCACCACCAGATCGTTGGAATTCACCTCCTCGACGACCGTCTGCACCTGCGACTTGCCGTCGTAGGTGACAATCTTCTTCTCGCCGTTCCGGCAGCCGTAGAGGAGCCCCTCCGGACCGAACATCAGGCCATTGGTATTGGCCGTATTCTCGGCGAAGACGCTGACTTTGTCATCGAGTCCGATCTTGTAAATACGGCTGTTGGGAATGTCTGTAAAATAGACCTGCCCATCAGCATCGACCGCCGGCCCCTCGGTGAATTTGTACCCTTCGGCGACCAGTCGCCACCCTTCTCCCTCAATGAGCACGTCGGAAACCGACATGTCCTGGGCCAGTGCCAGGGAGGGGACGAGGAGGAACGCCAAGGCGAGCGGCAAAGGTCGAAGCATGAGTCATATCCTGCGTGAATCGGATGCCAGGACCCACGGAACACGGACCGTGGGCTTCGGGGCGTGTCTACTTCTTTGCCGACGCTGCTGCGCCGTCGGCGCGCCACAGCCAGCGGAGCGAGTCCGGAAGAATCGCGCCGCCGTGCTTGCCATTGTGCCTGCCGTCGCCGAATTCGAAGCGGAAATCGTATTTGGCGAAATTCAGCGCGGCGGCCATCTCCTGATTGGCAAGCGGCCAACTGCCATGCACGTTGTCGAGGTCGCCGGAACCATCCTGCAGAAAGACGCGGATCGGCTTGCGCTCGGTTTTGCGGATCAGGGCCGGGTAGACGTGCCCGCCGCGGATGTTCGTGAAGCTCCCCACGTGCGAGAGAACCTTGCCGAACGCGTCGGGGCGCTCCCAGGCGACCGTCCAGGCGCAGATTCCGCCGGAGCTGATGCCGCAAATGGCCCGCCCGGCGGCCTCGTTCGTCAGCTTGTACTCCTTGCCGACCTCCGGCAGGATTTCTTCGAGCAGGAAGCGGCCGTACTGATCGCCGAGCGAGTCGTATTCGAAACTGCGATTCTGGCGCGGCTTCTGACCTTCGGCCGCGGCGGGAATGACGCCGGGGTTGATGAAAATGCCGATCGTGATCGGCATTTCCTTCTTATGAATCAGGTTGTCGAAGACGACCGTGGCGCGAAACTGTCCCTTGGGATCGACGTAGCCGCCACCATCCTGAAAGACCATGACGTTGGCGGGCTGAGAACCGTCATATTGCATTGGCACGTAAACCCAGTAGTCGCGAACCGTGCCAGGGTAGATT
>JBLMWR010000273.1:0-3637 GCA_050257335.1 Deltaproteobacteria bacterium
GCCGCCCAGGTCGACAGCGTGGTCCGCCCCGCACTCAAAAACTGGTTCAATTCCAATCCCACGCTGGCCGACGCCATCATCGGCCGGATCGTGCTGGCGGCCCGGGCGCGGCTGGCCAGCCGCGATGCCGCCGGCGCAGTCCGCCGCAAGACCCCCACCCCCCGCCGCAGCGCTCTGCCCGGCAAGCTCATCGACTGCCGCTCCACCAGGCCTGAGGAATCGGAGCTGTTCATCGTCGAGGGCGATTCCGCCGGGGGCAGCGCGGCAATGGGTCGCGACAGCCGCACGCAGGCGGTGCTCCCCCTGCGCGGCAAGATCCTCAACACCGAATCGCTGGCGACGACCAGGGCGCTCGACAACCAGGAGCTGAAGGACCTGGTGGAAACGCTGGGGACGGGGATCGGCCCCAATTTCGACATCCGTTCGCTCCGTTATCATCGCATCATTCTGCTGATGGATGCCGACAGCGACGGCAATCACATCATGACGCTGATGCTGGCCTTTTTCTTCCGACACATGCGGGAGCTGATCCGCGGAGGCCACGTTTTTCTGGCGCAACCCCCCCTGTACCGCATCGCGGTCGGCAAGGAAATCCATTACGCGCTCACCGACGCCCGCAAAGAAGAGATCCTGGCGGCGCTGCCGGCCAATCGCAGATACGACGTCAGCCGGTTCAAGGGGTTGGGGGAAATGCCGTCAAAGTATCTCAAGGAAACCACGCTCGACCCGGCCAGCCGAATTCTGCTGCGCGTCGACATCGAAGCCCAACTCGAAGCCGACAAGACCTTCCAGCAGCTTCTCGGCAAAGACCCGGCGCAGCGCTACGAGGTGATCATGAACGAGGCGAACCTGGTGGAAGATCTCGACATCTGACCCTGCAGCCGGGTCGCTCCATGTCCCGGCGGTCTGTGGACACAATTACTTTCCGGGGCGGGATCTGGCCATCCAGGCGAATTGCCGCGAAGCGCAAGCGGGGCCAGATTTCTCGTTGGGGGATTGGCAGGGAATGCATCGTGCCGTCCGGTCTCGGAGTGACCGGACGACGCGGTTGCCCTTCCGCCCACGCCGGCGGCGGGGTATGATTCCCCCGCGGGTGACAGTCCGATGATCACCTTGTTCCGCAAATTCAACTGACGGAGTGATTTATGCTCAGTCGCGAAGCCCGGTTTGCCGCCCGGTTCCTCATTCCTCTGGTCGCTGGCGGTCTCTTTTTTCTTACCGGATGTCCGGTTGAAACCCCGCAGGCGAAGAAACCGGCCACGGCGACCGCACATGCCGGCGATGATGAGCACGACGAGCACGGCGGCCACGAACATCACCATCATCACGCCGAAAAAGGTCCGCATGACGGCGCCCTCGTGGCGATCGGTGAGGATGACGCGCACGTCGAAGTCGTTCTCGACGCCGATTCCGGAACGCTGAAGGCGTATGTCCTCGACGGCGAGGCAGAAAAGGCCGTGGCCATCAAGCAGGCCAGCCTGCAACTGGCCGTGACTCTCAGGAAGGGTGATGAAGGAAAGGAACAGGCGGGCATCCCGGAAGACGCGGTCATTGTCACGCTGTCGGCCGTTTCACCGGCCGACGACGGGACGGCGAGCGAGTTCGAAGGCCAGTCGGACGAATTGAAGGGGGCTGAGAAGTTCGCCGCGAACCTGACGGCAGTGACGGTCGGCGGCAAGTCGTTCAAAAACGTGGCGTTCAAATACCCCGAAGGAAACGAAGAAGACCACCACCATTAACGCACGGGCCTGGAGGCCCATGCTGCACTTCGCCTCACGGCGCCTGCTCGATGACGAGCAACTGATCGACCCTGGCGTCAGGCACTTCCTGCGTCGAACCGTCCGGCCAGTGAATCGTAACGCGATCGATCGTCTCGTGGTCGCCGAGTCCGAAGGTGACGGAAAGTTCGACCTGCGACAGGTAGCTGCAGGCGGGCATCACCTGCCGTTTCTGCACCGTACCCCCCGCCTCCACTTCGACAAGCGCCCCGATGGCGTCGTGATTGCATCTTTTGCCCGCGAGCTTCACGCGCAGCCAGTGGTGGCCGAGTGCCTGGTCGTTCCGCAACAGCCGCGGCGCCCCGCCGGTCGCGGTCAGAAGCACGTCGAGGTCGCCGTCGCCGTCGATGTCGGCAAACGCCGCGCCGCGTCCTACGAGGGGCACGGCGAAGTCGGGGCCGGTCTTTTCCTTGGGAATGACGACGAACTCGGTGGCCGAATCGGCGCCGGCGTTCCAGAACAATTGCGGCGGCTGCGCGTACTGCTGGCTGGCCTGGACTTTCTGAATGTCGTTCTCCAGATGCCCGTTGGCGACAAGAATATCGAGCCGGCCGTCGAGGTCGAGATCGGCGAAGAAGACTCCGAATTTCAGCCAGATGCGCGAAGAGGGCCCGATCCCGTTCGAGACGGCGTCGTCGGTGAACAGCAGGTCGTCGATGACACTCGTCTGGGCGCAGTAGAACGCGGTCGGCTCATTGGCAAAGTTGCCGATGGCGACCGCGAGGGTATTGTCATTCCGCGGGTAACCGGCGGCTATGCCCATCGCCCCGCGGGCGATGCCGTTGACGTCGTAGGCGATCCCCTTGCTTTTGCCGATCTCTTCGAACGTGCCGTCGTGCCGGTTGTGGAAGAGAAAATTCTGCACGGTGTCGTTGGCGACGACGAGGTCGAGCCAGCCGTCCCGATCGACGTCGATGGGGACGACCCCCAGCGACTTGGCCACGGGCACGCCCGTATCGGGGTTTTTCACCTGGACGCCGGCCGGGCCCGACACGTCGGTGAATCTGCCGTTTCCATCATTGCGATAAAGACACGGAAACGTCCCTTCGAAGGCGTCGGGGCGGCAGTAGGCGCGTAACGTGCCATCCAGCGTACATTGCAGGTCGCGGTCGATTTCGGAAGACCAGCGGACGTAATTGCAGACGAACAGGTCCAGGTCGCCGTCGTTGTCGAAATCGAACCAGGCGCAGCTCGTCCCCCACTCGCGGTCGGGGCCGGCGACGCCCGCCGCGGCCGTCACGTCTTCGAATTTTCCGTGATTGTTCCGAAACAGCCGGTCGGGGCCGACGGCCGAGAAAAAGACGTCGACCCAGCCGTCGTTGTCGAAGTCCCCCACAGCGACTCCCTGTCCGTAGAACGAAACGTCCATCCCCGCTTCGCCGGTGACATCGGTAAAATTTCCGTGTCCGTCGTTTTGGTAGAGGGCCATGGTGGGGCGTCTCCGGTCGGCCGGCTGCCGGCCCGGCCAGAAGTCGGAATTCACGAACAGAACGTCGGGATAGCCGTCGTTATTGTAGTCGAGAAAAGCGCAGCCGCCTCCCATCGACTCGGGGAGCAGTTTTTCGCCGGCCGCCCCGTTTTCGTGAACGAAAGAAATGTGCGCGCCGCGGGTGATGTCGGTGAACCGGATCGCAGGGAGAGTGATCGCCGGCTCAGGTCGCAGTTTCACCTCAGTGAGGGGGGTCTTTCTTTCCGGCGGAGCTGGTTTGGGTCCGCCGAGGTACGCGACGGCCCCCCCCACGACCGCGACCAGCACCGCGATCGTACCGATCGACCATTTCAGGGCGCGACCAATGACCGCGTCGTCTTCAGGGGGAATATAGGGCTCGAGGTTCGGCACCGTAGCGCGCGTCAGCTCG
>JBLMWR010000274.1:0-3337 GCA_050257335.1 Deltaproteobacteria bacterium
GACGCCCACGAGCGACAAGCCGAACACAGGAAGGGCCAGGCGGTTCAGCTCCCAGGCTCCTTCCAGGATCCACGCTGGTCCCGCGAAGGGCGCGGCGTCCAGAAACCGTGTGATTCCGCCGGTCCACCAGCCGTTCCAGAAGTCGTGCCCATAGCGCGCGCTCATGAAGAGCGCATGCCAGCCTCCGACGGCGAAGGCGGTCGCCGCCAGCACGGCCGTCGAGCGGACGACCGGACGACGATGAAACAGACTGCGCTCCTGGAATACGCCCAGGCGGGTACGGAACCAGGCGAAGAACTTCCACCAGGCGATGTAAATCAGGAGGACGAATACGACGGCGAGCGCGATCGGGCCGCCGGCCAGCAGACACATCCCCAGCGCCAGACCTCCCAGCAGCAACTGATACGACGTGACGTCCCCGGATTTCTGCCAGTGGGCGACCGTCCCGGCCAGGGCCAGGACAGCCAGGAGACACGCCAGGGATTGCGGAATGGGCTCCTGCGCCCCTTCCAGAATCAGCGGATTGAAGGCGAGGAGTCCCGCCGTGACCAGCCCGAGCCGCTCGCCGCCGAGTCGGCGGGCCAGAACATAACCGGCGAAAATCAGCCCGGCCGTACACAGGTACGCCGGCGCGATGATTCCCGTCACACTCCCGACGCCGAACAGGCGCAGACTGAGCGCCGTCAGCCAGTTCATCAGCGGGGGCTCGAAGCGGAGGGGATTGAGCGGGTCGTGCCGCGCCGGATCGACGGCGTCCGCAAGATTGACGGCTGCGAGGCACCGCAGACTGAGGAGCCCCTCCCGGGCGCCGGCCTCGGTGAGCGTACGGTGGTTGAGGGCGTACAAGGGAGGGAGAAACGCCAGCACCACGACCAGCGGAATCATGGCTTCCGCCTGAGCCAGCAGTGGAAACAACGGCCGCTGGGGTTCCGCGGCGAGTTGCCCGATCGCGCCGTCGTCGAGGGTCGCGGATGAAATTCGGCTGGTCATTCAGAGTGCTTCCTGGCGATCTGCTTGCAGCACGCGAGGTTCATGCGGCCCCCCAATCAAAGGAGGCACGCTCGATTATCGAGCCTGTTTGCGAGACTTGGCTTCGCGTTTGTGCCTGATAATATCGTCCAGAATCTCGCCCAGGGAGAGACGTGGCTTGGCGCCCAGCGTCTGCTCCAGCCGGGTCAGATCCGGAACCCGCCGCCGCACGTCCTCGAAATCGGCCCCGTAGGCTTCGGCGTAGGGAATGAACTTGAGGAGGATCTTCGGATCGACCCGGTTGATGACCTCCTGTGCCAGTTCGCGGATCGACACCGGCTGGTCACTGCCGATGTTGAAGACGCGCCCCACGGCTGCGGGAGTTTCCATCAGCCGCGCCACCGCCTCGACCACCTCGCGGACGTGAGCAAAACAGCGTACCTGCTCGCCGTCGTCATAGACGACGATCGGCCCGCCGGCGAGCGCCTGATCGACGAAGCGGGGAACGACCATTCCATAATGCCCGACCTGCCGGGGACCGACCACGTTGAAGAACCGTCCCACCACCACTTCCAGACCGAACTTGCGGTGGTAGGCCAGCGCCAGAAATTCGTCGATCGCTTTCGAGCAGCCGTAGGCCCACCGCGGGTGCGACGTGGCGCCCAGTTGCAGATCGTCTTCCTCGGTCCACCGCTCTTTCGGGTTTTTCCCGAAGACCTCGCTGGTCGAAGCCAGAAAGAATTTCTGCTTCCCCTGCACCGCCAGGCGCAGCAGCACCTCGGTGGGATAGATGTTCGTCTCAATCGTGCGGACCGGATCGTCGGCGACGAGCCGCACCCCAACCGCCGCCGCCAGATGGAAGATGACCTCGACTCCCCGTACCACGTCCTCCAGCAACACCGGGTCGGTGATCGATCCCTTGCGAACTTTCAGACGGGGGTGGCCAGCCACGCCAGCGAGGTTTTCCTCGCGCCCCGTCGAAAGGTCGTCCAGCACGCTGACCGTGTGTCCGCGCGCCAGCAGGTATTCCGTCAGGTGGCTGCCGATGAATCCCGCGCCACCGGTTACGAGACAATGAGGCATTCAGGGGTCCTTCAAGAGGCGTACCGAGCACGCAGGTACCAGTAGTCCATACCGTGCGCTCGGTACGCCGTACTGTGTACTCAGTACCGAGTATCTGGCATCCCGATTCGAGTCGTCGAGTCAAGGAGCGGCGGAGTTGAGGAGCGTATGATCCGGAATCGTTCCCCGCAACCCCTCTATCTTCTATCTTCCCTCCCCCTCCGCTCCCCCCGCGACCTGCCATCGCCCTGCGGCTCGTCGCGCGGCGGGAAGATCGTCAGGTCGACGGGTTGGGTTGGATCAAGAAGCACCTTGCCGGCCAGTTTGGGGAGCAACCCCTCCAGGGCGGCGGCCAGCATTCGCCGCATCGCCGCCCGGCGGACCTCCTCGGCGGCCTGTCCCCCCGATTCGGCTTCGCTCTGAAACTGGGACACCACGCGCAGAAACCGGTCGGCAGAACCCCGCGCCGATTCGACGCGTGCCAGCCGATCCGCCTCCGCCCGGTCGAGCGTCTGCTGGACTCTGGCCCGCGACGCGGCCAGCAGCCTTTCGCGGCGCGACTCCTCCTGGCTGATCATCCGGACTTTTTCGGCGCGTGCGTTGGAGACGTCGACGAACGCCGCCTTGACCTCCACGGGAGGCGCGCCGATGATCGTCACCCGATCGACGGCGATCCCCCACGGCTGCCGTTCGACCGCCTGCCGCACCGCCTGTGTGAGCAGTGCTTGCAGTTCGTTGAGTCCCAGGGGGTGGACGTAATCGACGCCGCATTGCGCGATCGTTTCCGCCGCCAGCGATTCCGCCAGCAGCCGCAGGCCCGTATCGGGAGACTGGCAACCGAAATAGTAGCGATGCGGATCGGCGATCGCGTACTGGACGCCGACCTGCACGTTCAGAATGTTTTTGTCCCCCGTCAGAAACTCTCCCTGCCGATCGAGGTTCACGTCCCGCAGAAAGCCCGCACCGTCGAAGGCCTCGGCGGCGGCGACGCCGACCGTGATCGTCCGCAATTCGTGCACGTTGACGCGCTCGATGCGGACGAAGGGCCAGGGGAGATCGAAATGGAGTCCCCCGGCGACGAGCGCCGGGTCGGCCCGTCCGAAGCGGCGGACGAGGGCCTGCTCGTTCCCGCGAACAACGTACAGCCCGCTGGCAAGGTAGATTCCTGCCAGGGCCGCGCCCCACCCCACAAGCCGCTTCATGGAGCACCCCCGCTGCCGTCACGGGGAACCTCTCGCGGGGCGCTGGCCGGCGGAATCTTGCCCGCGGTCCTGGGCGCCCGCCCCGGCTGACCGTCGGAGGCGTG
>JBLMWR010000275.1:0-8447 GCA_050257335.1 Deltaproteobacteria bacterium
AGGGTCTTGGCTTCGGGACTGGCCAGTACGCTGCGCGCGGATTCTGGATCGAGAAACATGTTCATCTCGGCGGCGGTGGTGATGTCGCCCCCGGCGGAAACCGAACCTCCGAGGCAGACCAATCCCCCCAGCAGGCTCAGAAAATCGGGAACTCGCTCGCACGCAGCCGCCACGTTGGTCAATGGTCCGAGCGTCAGCAGCGTCACCTGGTAGGGGTTGGCGCGCACAATGTCGATCATCACCTTCGATGATTCGTGCCGGTGATGCAGTTCCGGCGCCACGATCTCGAAGTCGCCCAGTCCGGTCGGACCGTTGAGCGCCTCGAGCGGTAGCCGCGACGATCCCCGATTCGGAACGGGGGACGCTGCTTCCGTGGAGCCAATCCGCGGCCATTTCGGTGGATCGACCTGGGCCACGATTCCGTGCAGGTTGCGGGTCGCAACCTTGCCCGCCACGCAACCCGCGGTCGCAGTCAGCGCCAGCAGATCGACTTCGGGATCGAGCATGGCGAGCACGGCTGCGACTGCGTCGCCGATTCCCGGATCGAGATCGATCATCAACTTGCGCACAACGCGGGATCCTTGTCGGGCAATGAAGTCGGGCAATGAACGTAACCTGCTGCCAGCGTGGATATTAGGCGCGCAGCACCGGCCGGTCAACCGGCTGTCCAGGCCGATGCTTCCATTTCGCCAGAAAGCCTGGTCGTCTCAGGATGGCACCAGCCCGCGTCCGCCGTTGACGCAAATCCCGGTTTTCAATACTTTTGGTCCTGCTTCGATTCTCGTCCCCCCTCCCAACTCAGGGGCCGGCCATGATGGCGACAGGACAGCAGGATGTACAGGCCCGAAGTCGACCAATGGCCGGCGGCGGAGACCATAGGTTTTTGTCCGACACGGCGGCAGGCCCTTTCCCTTTCGGCGGAGCTGGCGGCGGCCCGATCACGCGTACCTTCCCGCCCGCCGATCACGACCTGTCGATCATCGTCCCCGCATATAACGAAGAAAGTCGTCTGCCGGCGACTCTCGACGGGCTAATGACGTACTGCGAGCGGTGGGGGGTCGATTATCGCGTGCTGGTGGTGGACGATGGAAGCCGCGATGGCACCGCCCGCCTCACCGACGGGCGCGGAAAACGGTTCGCGACGGTATCGCAGGCGAACGCAGGGAAGGGGGCCGCTGTCCGCAACGGCATGCTGCGCGCCACGGGCCGGGTGGTGGCCTTCACCGACGCCGACCTCCCCTACGACCTGGACGGCATCCGCGCGGCGTATGAGGCGATCGATCGCCGTCAATGCGAAGTGGTGTTCGGAGCGCGGGACCTGCAGGAATCGGCCGTTCTGGCCCCCCGCCGGTTTCTGCGGACGCTCGCCACCTGGGTCTTTCGCAGCATCGTGGCGCAGCTCGTCTCGAAGCAGGTGACCGATACGCAGTGCGGATTGAAAGTCTTCAGCCGCCGGGCGGCGCTCGAGATCTTCACGCGCACCACCATCGACGGCTTCGCCTTCGACGCCGAAGTCGTGTTCCTGACGCACCGACTCCGGCTGCCGTTCCAGCGAATTCCCGTAACGCTGATCAATGAGTACGGATCGACGATCTCGCTCACGCGCCATGCCCTCCCCATGCTGCTGGACGTGATCGGCCTGCGGCTGCGGGCCCTGCGCGGCGAGTACGATCTGGAACGGCCGGCGGCCATGGCGACAGGGGCGGCGATGCCCGCGGCCGATCCGACGAGGACCGCCGCCTGATGACGACCAAGGCGCTGGGATTCCGGACGGGAGACAACGCCCAAGCGCCGAGAACGCTCCGCCGCCTCGTGCTCCATGCCGACGATTTCGGCATGAACGAGCTGGTGAATGCAGGGATCCTGTGCGGTTTCAGCCAGGGATTGTTGACCAGCACGTCCGTTCTCGCCAACGCGCCAGCCTGCGGCGCGGCCCTGATCCGGTGGAAGGACCTGCAAGCCCGTTTCGCTCACGACAACCTGCCGTCTCTTGAAACCCGCCGGC
This sequence comes from Deltaproteobacteria bacterium, assembly GCA_050257335.1. GTDB lineage: Bacteria > Planctomycetota > Planctomycetia > Planctomycetales > Planctomycetaceae > JACQFH01. The sequence continues at coordinate 2,006 of JBLMWR010000275.1, forward strand.
GGCTGGCCGATTCGGTCAACCGATTCGACCTCGGCATTCACCTGAACCTGACGCAGGGGCGGCCTTTGACCGGGGACCGCTTTCCCCCGCCGTTGCTCGACCGCGATGGTCTTTTTCCCGGAGTGTCTGGACTCGCAGCACGGCTCATGAAGGCCGGATCCAGACATCGCCGGGCGATCGAGAACGAACTGTGCGCCCAAATCGAGGTGCTGGTTGACGGCGGAATCGCGCCGACGCATCTGAACGCGCACCAGTACGTCGACGTCTTCCCGTCGGTGGCGGCGATGATTCCCGAATTGTTGCGGCGGTACGCGATTCCCGTTGTGAGAGTCCCGTGGGAAACGCACCTGACGCAGACCACGCTCGTGCGCCGGTTTCAGCCGGCGAACTGGTGTCTGGCGCAGGTTAAGCGGTTGTTCGCCTTCCGATATCTGGTCGCGATGCGGAGGTCAGGCATACCGCACCCGGCAGCCTTTTTCGGCACGTCACATGCCGGCAGGATTGATTTCGACCTGATGCAAACATTTGTCGCCGCCGCCGGTCCGGGCGTGACGGAAATCGGCATGCACCCGGGGATATTCGACCCAACCGCTGCGGGAGAGATGACAGGCGACGGCTGGAGCGATCCCCTGGCGGCGGTGCGCGCCGACGAACTCTCACTTTTGACCTCACCCGAGCTCGCGCAGTTGCTGGAGAGACAGCAGATTCGGCTGGCACGCCTGAGCGAACTGACGGACTGCGAAGCGACGCGTGCGGCGGCCTGAAGCCCATGCTACGGCAGAAACCGTTCGCGTTCGGCGGGGGTCGGAAGCCGGCAGATTTCTTTTTTGCCAAACCACTGGTAGCGATGCCGGGCGACGAAGTCGTAGCCCCAGTTGCGTAACGGGCGGGGGATCAATCGCAGCAGCCAGCCGGCCAGACGCCACAGGCCTCCGAGTCGCACCAGAATCCGCCATACTGCGTCCGACCTGTGGTGGATGCCGGTGGCGTCCACGAGCGTCACCGAATCGAGCGGGGACTCGGGCGTCATCTGCAGCCAGTCCCGCGCCGTTTCTCCCTGCAGCGGGCTGAAGCGGAATCGGCCCGGTTTGTCGCGGACGATCACGAAGTCAATCCACGCGTTGCATAAACCGCAGACCCCGTCGAAAAAGATCACCGGCAGCAAAGCGGAGGTCGCTCCGCATTCGCTGCGGTTTGGGAGAGAGGTCGGTGCGTCGTGCGCAGAGTCAGCGTCGGGGAGGGGCACCGGTGGTGTCGGTTCAGCACGGATCATTCTGGCACAGTAGTCGGGAGAGAGTCGGGCGGTCAATACGAAGTCGCTCGCTGCCGTGTGGACGCGTTCAGTGCGCGCTTTACTGACGAACCCGGCGCGGTTTTCGGGCAGGGAGAGGAAGACAAAGGTACCTGCCTGGCACCCGCCCTCCTTCGGCCGGTACAACCGTCAAGTCAGGCTCTCTCGATCGGATATTCGATTTGCGACCGCCTCCTTGAGCCGATAAACTAGAGGAGATGGGCTATTTTCGGTCCGGAGGGTGCATGTTCTGCTCGCGTCGCGCAATGAACCGGATTCTCCGGGTCGCAGTTAACTCGGCGCCAGCCGCCATCTCCGCGCCGGGTTGGCGGACTTCGTTCGGCCTGTCGGCCCTGATGCACGCCGCCGGTCTGGGGATCCTGGCGCTGATCGCGATTTCTCATCCGCGACCGTCGGATGTGGATGAGATTCTTTCGGAATTGGTTCCGTCGGCCGCGGTCGCCTCCCTCGAAATCGAACCATCGATCCAGACTCCGGTGATGCGCGCGTCGTCGTCGGGAGGACGGCCCGGCGAATCGGGCTTGCTGGCCGCCGGAACGGAATCGAGCCGTCCCCCGGAAGTTCGCGATGCTGCTTTCATGCTGTCTCACAGGGGGACCATCCCGCCGTTCGCATTTGAAGACCGGCTCCCGCCGGCCACCGAGCTGAGCCAGTCGGCACTGGGAACGAAACTCGGCAAAGGATACGCCCTGGGCGGGGGGTTTGGCAGCGGGATCGGCGACGGAGTCGGGAACGGCAGCGGATCTCAGTTCTTCGAACTGGAAACCGCGGGAACGAAATTCGTATACGTCCTCGATGGCTCGGCGAGCATGACCGAACCGCACAGCGAGGCCCGCACGCGCCTCGAGCGGGTCAAAATCGAGCTGGTCCGGTCGATCGGCGGAATGCCCGAGCAGATGGAATTCTTCGTCATTTTCTTCAACCGCAATTCGGTCCCCATGCCGGCCGAGAAACTGCAGCCGGCGACGCTGGACAATAAGCGCAAGTACCTGGAATGGTGTGCCCGGGTGAAGGGCGGCGGAGGGACCGATCCGCGGGCGGCGCTGAAAAGAGCCCTCGAACTGGAGCCCGACGTCATCTATCTGCTCACCGACGGAGTCTTCAATCCGGCAGCCGTCGAGGAAGTGACCAGACTGAACGCGCACGGCGTGTCGATCCACACGTTCTGTTTCGGCGACGCGGCAGGGGAATCGCTGCTGAAGAACATCGCCCAGAAGAACAACGGAACGTACAAGTTCATTCCCTGAAGGGTTCGTACGACCGCCTTCAGGCGGAAACGCCCTGCAACCGCCGGCGGATTGTCGCGCCGCACGTTTCTCGCGTTGCATTCTCCCCCGGATCTCGCCCTGTTTCTTGGGGCACCAGTGTTGCTCTGCACCGGCGGTTGCCGTAGGCTATCGCGGTTTATGGCTGAACCGGGCGCCCGAATGAAATGGCGGAGAACATTCACCGCGGCGGGCTGACGGCGACTTTCGCCACGGAGACTCACAGAAAAACAGCAACCGGGCGAACCGGTGATTCCCCGCGTATCTGCGGATCCTCGTCTGCGTCTTTTCCGCGATCGGCGGTCTCTACGGCGCGAAAAACGCCGAGCAGTTCGAAGGGCAAATCGAACTTCAATCTGGTTGGCGCATCCTCGATCGAACACACATCGCGATGAACTCCGGCGAATTTGATCCACCGTCGCTTCCAGCCTCACCGGCCGACGGGCGCGCCGGGCTGACCTCTCGCGGATTTCTCTGCCTGCTGGCGACTCAAACGCTGGGGACGCTGAACGACAACATGTTCCGCTGGCTGGCCGTCCCCGTCGGCAAGCACCTTCTGGGGGGGACGGAGCAGGCGGGGATCGCGGCGCTGTCGTGGGGCATTTTCTGGTTCACGCTCCCCTACCTGATTTTCCCGACGCACGCCGGATGGCTCGCCGACCGGTTCGCGAAGCGTACCGTCATCGTGTGGTGCAAGGTGGCGGAGCTGGCCGTGATGCTGCTGGGGCTGGGGGCCATCCTCTCAGGGAACTCCACAGCTCTCTTCGTTGTCCTGTTTCTGGCCGGGACGCAGGCGGCGCTGTTTGCCCCCGCCAAGTCCGGAACGATTCCAGAAATCCTGAAAGTCGAGAGTCTCTCGACCGGAAACGGGCTGATGGCAATGGTCACGATCGTGGCCTCGGCGGCCGGCATGGTGGCGGGCCTGAAGATGTTCGACGCCGGCGACCCGGCAAGCGCCCGCAGCCTGGCGATTCCGGCGGCCGTGCTGAGCTCCGTCGCCATCGCCGGATGGATTGCCAGCCTGGGAATTCCGGCGGTGCCGGCCGCACGCGGCGACTTCCGCTGTCCCGCCAACCCGCTGAACGAAACCTGGCACCAACTGCGCCTGCTCGCCTCGCACAAAGCGCTCCTCCGCACCGCACTGGGAATCGCTTTTTTCTTTCTCCTCGCGACCCTCACGCAAGCCAACGTCAAGCTGTTCGGCGAGAGCGTGCTGCAATTGAGCGAACAAGACACCGGCATTCTGATGCTGGCCCTGGTTGTCGGGGTTGGCGCGGGAAGCGTGCTGGCGGGAATCTGGTCGGGGGGAAGAGTCGAGCTGGGAATCGTCCCGCTGGGAGCGCTCGGAATCGTCGCGATGTCGGTCGTGCTGTTCGCCGCCGGAAACGTCGGCGGCGCAGCGAGCGAGTTCCTTGTGCACCGCGCTTACTTCCGGACGCTCGCCGGATTGCTGCTGCTGGGAACCGCCGCCGGGCTGTTCTACGTCCCGCTCGAGGCCTTTCTGCAGCACCGCAGCCCGCGCGAAATTCGCGGGACCCTGCTGGCCGCCGCCAACTTCGTCTGCTTCGCGGGGATCCTCTCCACGTCGGCGATCCTGTACGTCATGCAGGATGTGCTGCGCGTGACCCCGCGGAATACGTTTCTGGTGATCGGCCTGGCGACCGTCCCCATCGCGCTGTACGTTCTGTTCCTGCTGCCGCAGGCGACGATCCGGTTTCTGATGTGGCTCATCAGCCATTCGATCTATCGCCTGCGCATCTACGGGCACGAGAATCTGCCCGAAACGGGTGGGGCCCTGCTCGTCGCCAATCACGTCACCTGGATCGACGGCGCCTTCATCCTGATCAGCTCGTCGCGCCCGGTGCGGATGCTGGCGTACTCCGATTATGTGCGCGGCCGCCTGGTGGGCTGGTTGTCCGACGTCATGGGGGTCATTCCGGTGAAGGCGAGCGAAGGCCCCAAGTCGATCGTGAAGTCGCTGGCGACGGCGCGCCAGTGCATCCTCGACGGTGAACTGGTGTGCATCTTCGCCGAGGGATCGCTGACCCGCACCGGCCAGCTCCAGTCCTTTCAGCGCGGTTTGCTTAAAATCGTCGAAGGAACCGGCGCCCCGGTCGTTCCCGTCTATCTCGACGGCCTGTGGGGGAGCATCTTCAGCTTCTTCCGCGGAAGATTCTTCTGGAAACTGCCGCGGAAATGGCCTTACCCCGTCGGCATTTTGTTCGGTCCGGCAATTCACGATCCCGATAATGTCCATGAAGTGCGGCAGGCGGTCCAGGACCTGGGAGTCGATGCCATGGAAAAGAGAAAAGACGCCGAATTGAACCTTCCCCGAATGTTCCTGCGGAACTGCCGGAGGATGCGGTCGCTGCAAAAGGTGGCCGATTCCGGGGGACAGGAATTGACCGGAGGCCAGTTGTTGCTGCGAACGCTGATCGTCAAGCGCCTCCTGGCGCGCGAAGTTCTGGCGGCGGATGAAAAGTTCGTGGGGGTGCTGCTCCCGCCGTCGGTGGGGGGCGTGCTCGTCAACGCCGCCTTGCCTCTCCTCGGCCGCGTCAGCGTCAACCTGAATTACACGGCGTCTGCGGAGACGATCAACTCGTGCATCAAGCGGAGCGGGATCCGGCACGTGCTGACCAGCCGCCTGTTCATGGCCAAGACCAGGCTCGAGATCGACGGCAGCCTGGTCTATCTCGAAGACTTCAAAGACAAGGTGACGGCGGCCGACAAGCTCGTCGCGGCCGTTCAGGCGTACGCGACGCCCGTGTGGGTCCTCGAGCGGATGTTCGGCCTGACGAAGATCAAGCCGGACGACCTGATGACGATCGTCTTCACTTCGGGATCGACGGGGGAACCCAAGGGGGTGATGCTGTCGTACCACAACATCGGCACCAACGTGCGGGCGATCGGGCAGATGTTTCATCTCAAGACCACCGACGCCGTGCTGGGGGTCCTGCCGTTCTTTCATTCCTTCGGCTTCACCGGGACGCTTTGGACCGTCCTCGCGCTGGAACCGCGGGGCGTCTACCACTTCAATCCGCTCGACGCGCGCGTCATCGGGACGCTGTGCGAAAAATACAAGGTGACGATCATCATCACGACCCCGACCTTTCTGCGCACGTATCTCAAGCGCTGCGAGAAACCGCAATTGGCGAGCCTCGACCTGGTGGTGGTCGGCGCCGAGAAGATGCCCCTCGAGTTGGCGCAGGCCTTTTCCGACAAGTTCGGCGTGCGCCCCATCGAAGGCTATGGAACGACCGAGCTCTCGCCGGTAGCGGCGGTCAACATTCCCGACCATCGGTCGGCGGACGTGACGCAGAAGGGGACCAAAGAGGGCTCGGTGGGGCGCCCCATCCCCGGTACGAGCGCCAAAATCATCGATCCCGATTCCCTGGCGGAGCTGGGGATCGACCAGCCGGGGCTCTTGCTCATGAAAGGCCCCCACGTAATGCAGGGCTATCTGAACCAGCCTGAAAAGACTGCCTCCGTCATGCGCGACGGCTGGTACGTCACAGGCGACATTGCGAAGATCGACGCCGAGGGGTTCATTACCATCACTGACCGCGCCAGCCGCTTCTCGAAAATTGGCGGCGAAATGGTGCCGCATATCAAGGTTGAAGAGATCCTCCAGAAGATCGTCCGCAATGGCAGCGATGACGAAGGCGAGCTGAAAGTCGTAGTGACTGCCGTACCCGACGAAAAGAAGGGGGAGCGGCTGATCGTCGTTCATAAGCCCCTTTCGAAAACGGTCGATCAGGTGATCGCCGAGCTCAATTCCGCCGGCCTTCCCAACCTCTGGGTCCCGTCGCGCGACAGCTTTCTGGAAGTCCAAGACATCCCCCATCTGGGGACGGGCAAGGTCGAT
>JBLMWR010000276.1:0-6321 GCA_050257335.1 Deltaproteobacteria bacterium
CGCTGGGGCAATATCTGCAGCCGACGCCGGCGCATCTGCCCGTCGAACGGTACGTCCCTCCGGAGGAATTCGACGAAATTGGAAATCTCGCGCGGCGGCTCGGGTTTTCGCTCGTCGCCAGCGGCCCGTTCGTGCGGTCGAGCTATCATGCGGGCGAAATGGCCGATGCCGTGCATGTTTAGCCGCGAGGCGCAGCCGAGTGTTCCGTCGTGACCGACCCCATCTCAAATCCGAAATCTGAAATCCCCAATTCGCAATCCCCCATTCCGGTCCCCCTCCCCGATCTGGGAACGGCCGGGGAGCCCGTTCGCGTCAGCGCCTGGTTCGTCGAGGTGGGTGACCTGGTCGAGGCCGGTGAGCCGATTCTGGAAGTGGTCACGCCGGGCATCACCTGCGACGTCTGCTCGCCGGCGGCCGGGCGCATCTGCCGCGTCGTCAAAGATCTCGACGCCGGCGTCCTGCCGGGGGAAACGGTGGCGTGGGTGGAACCCCGTCGCCCGGTCACTCCGTGACCGGACGGCGCTCGGCGTGACCTGCCGGTCGACTTGCGAACAACGTTCGGCCCAGCGTGTGACGGCCCGGCGATTGGGCCTGGTCTGTGCTTTGGTGCATTTGGGACACAGGAAAGTCGAAACCCCCGGGTCACGGAGTGGCCCGGCGACAGGTCCTTCCCATTGCCGATTTCCGCAGATTCTTTCATAATGCGCTGAGACGCCCCAGACCCGCTGCCGGATCAGTCCCGCCGGCTTTTCATTCCTGTTTGGAAGGAGCCCGAACGATGCCGATTTTCAACGACAACGCCGAATCCATTGGCCGGACGCCCCTCGTTCGAATCAACCGCCTGACCAAAGGCCTTGGCGCAACGGTCCTGGCCAAAATCGAAGGCCGGAACCCCGCCTACAGCGTCAAGTGCCGCATCGGCGCCTCGATGATCTGGGATGCCGAGAAGACCGGAAAACTCAAACCGGGAATGAAGGTCGTCGAGCCGACCAGCGGCAACACCGGCATCGCCCTGGCGTACGTGTGCGCGGCAAAGGGCTACCATCTGACGCTGACGATGCCCGAGACGATGTCGGTCGAACGCCGGCAGATGCTCAAGGCCTTCGGGGCCGAGCTGATCCTCACTCCGGGGGCCGAAGGGATGAAAGGGGCCATCAGCCGCGCCGAAGAGCTCGCCAAAAACCCCGAGTACTTCCTCCCGCAGCAGTTCAACAACCCCGCCAACCCGGCCATTCACCTGAAGACGACCGGACCGGAAATCTGGAATGACACGGACGGCAAGGCCGACATTCTGGTCTCGGGCGTGGGGACCGGCGGGACGATCACCGGCGTGTCGCGGTACTTCGAGCACGAGAAGAAAAAGCCGCTGCATTCGATCGCCGTCGAGCCGGCCGAAAGTGCAGTCCTGTCGGGCAAGCCCCCCGGACGGCACAAGATCCAGGGGCTCGGCGCGGGCTTCATCCCCTCCATCCTCGACCGCTCGATCATCGACGAAGTGATGACGGTAATGGACGACGAGTCGTTCGAAATGGCGCGGCGGATCACGAAGGAGGAAGGGATCATCTGCGGCATCAGCAGCGGAGCGGCGATGGCCTGTGCGCTGAAGGTCGCCGCCCGTCCCGAGGCGAAGGGCAAGATGATCGTCGTCGTGCTCCCCGACTCGGGCGAACGGTACCTGTCGACTCCGCTGTTCAGCGCGTGAGGCATGGCCCAACCGGCAAACGGAAGCGCACCGCCGCCCCTGCTGGAAGTCCGCAATCTGCGGACGTACTTCCACACCGACGCGGGTGACGCCAGGGCCGTCGACGGCATCAGCTTTTCGATCCACCCCGGCAAAACGCTGGCGGTGGTGGGGGAAAGCGGGTGCGGCAAAACGGTGACCGCCCTCTCGATCCTGCAGCTCATTCCCCAGCCGCCGGGTGAGTTCGTCTCGGGAGAAATCCGCCTCTTCGGGCGCGACCTGCTCGAGCTCGCCCCGAACGAGCTGCGCGAAATCCGCGGCGGCCAGGTTGCCATGATCTTTCAGGAGCCCGGAACGAGCCTCAACCCGGTGTTCACGGTGGGCGCCCAGATCGGCGAGGCGATTGCCCTGCACCGCAAGCTTCCCCGATCGCAGATTCGCGACGAAATTCTGCGCAGCCTGAAAGCCGTCCACGTCAGCGACCCCGAACGCCGCATCGACCAGTACCCGCACGAAATGTCCGGCGGGATGAAGCAGCGGGTCATGATCGCCATGGCCCTCTGCTGTAATCCGCAGCTTTTGATCGCCGACGAACCGACCACCGCCGTGGACGTCACGATCCAGGCCCGCATCCTCGAATTGCTCAAGTCGATTCAGGCCGAGCGCGGGATGGCGATTCTTCTGATTACGCACGATCTGGGCGTCGTCGCCGAGCTGGCCGACGACGTGGTCGTGATGTACGCCGGCAAGGTCATCGAGAAGGGGCCCGTGCAGGAGATATTCGACCATCCCCGGCACCCGTACACGCTGGGGCTGTTCGCGAGCCTGCCGCGGATTGACCAGAAGAAAACCCGGCTGGAGGCGATCGAAGGTTCGGTTCCGGCCGCGACGCGATTTCCCGAAGGATGCCGGTTCCGCGAACGCTGCCGCTGGGCCGGTCCCGAATGCACCGCCGAACCCCCGCTGGTGACGATCGGCGGCGAGCACCTGGTCGCCTGCTGGAAGCAGAAAGAAATCGCCGCCAGCCGCGAAGGCTCGAGCGGCGCCATCGCGGTCTCCAGCGGCGACCCCGGGGGAGGCGAAGCGGGGAATTGAGGATAGAAGATAGAAGTTAGAGGATCGAAGATGGAGGATCGAAGAGAGTGCAAGCATGCAGCGCGCGGATGGGCGAACGACATCTCCCGCCCCTTAGAAAGGGGGGGGCGGGCGAAGTGGTTTGCCGGCATGTGAAATTGAAAACTGAAAAATGTAACGTGAGGCGCGCTCTGCGTTCCCTGCGCCTGACACTGCCCACGGGGCACCGCCCGTAGGCTTGAGGAATCGCCATTACGTTCGAAATCGAAAATCCCGCATCCGAAATCCCCGTGCCCTCCCCCCTCCTCGTCGTCCGTGATCTCAAAAAGCACTTCCCCGTGCGCGGCGGGCTCTTTTCGCGCGTCCGCGAGCACGTCAAGGCCGTCGATGGCGTCACCTTTTCCATCGACGCCGGCAAAACGCTGGGGCTGGTCGGCGAGAGCGGCTGCGGCAAGACGACGGTGGGGCGCACGATCCTGCGGCTGATTCCCGCGACCTCGGGATCGGTTGAGTTCGAAGGGGACGACATTCTGCGGCTCGATCGCACGCGCCTGCGCGAGAAACGCCGGCGGATGCAGATCGTCTTTCAGGACCCCTACGGCTCGCTCAATCCCCGCATGACGGTCCAGCAGATCGTCGGCGAAGCGCTGCTGGTGCATGGCATCGCGCACGGCCCGGCCCTGCGCGACGAAGTCGCCCTGCTGCTCTCGCAGGTGGGGCTGCGCCCGGAAGTGATGAACCGCTATCCGCATGAATTCTCCGGCGGACAGCGGCAGCGGATCGGGGTGGCCCGGGCCATCGCTTTGAAGCCTGCTTTCATCGTCTGCGACGAGCCCACCAGCGCCCTCGACGTCAGCATCCGCGCCCAGATCATCAATCTCCTGCAGGACCTGCAGGCGGCGCGCGGCCTCAGCTACCTGATGATCAGCCACGATCTGGGCGTCGTCCGCCACATCAGCACCGCGGTGGCCGTCATGTACCTCGGCAAAATCGTCGAGCAGGCGCCCACGGAACTGTTGTACGGGAACCCCAGGCACCCGTACACGCAGGTTTTGCTCTCGGCGATTCCCGTCCCGAACCCGCGGCTGCGCAACGCCCCCGGGCGGCGCATCAGCTCGCTGGATGTCGACGACACGGTCCCTTCGCCGATCAACATTCCCGCCGGCTGCGCGTTCCACCCGCGCTGCCCGCTCTACGCCGCCAAGGGAAAACCGATCGAATGCCGCACCCGGATGCCCGAGCTTGTACCCCTCAAATCGCAGCCCGAACACCTCGTGCGATGCCATTTTGCAGAGACGTCGGTGCAATTGTGAACGCACATGACTGCGCTGCTCATGAATACGCGTGAAACAGCTCGCCCACTTCCAGGCACCGGCACAGTTCTTCGTAGACCGTGTCGAGATCGTTGTCGGGGAGCGCATCGAGGATCCGCCGCGCGAGGGGGCCTTCGTTCAGGATGGTTTCCAGCGGTGCGCGCCAGGGGCTCGAGTCACTCGTCAGTTCCGGAAGCGCGGCCAGCAGATGCTCCCAGAGCTCGGTGACGGTGCACGATTCGCCGGGATACCCGAACAGCCGGAGGTAATCGTCGTCGTAAATTTCGGCCTCACCGGCACTGCGGATCGTCGGCAGCAGGATCGAAGCCAGCGGCTCGACGGCGACGGTCTGCTGCTCGGCGAAGGAGGCGAAGCGCCCGGCGACGAGCGCTTCGAGCAGGGCCACGATCGCGGCGCAGATCGCCAGGTCGGCCAGCGGGCATTCCTGCACATCGAGCACCCGAATCTCGATTGTGTGGCGCGAGAAACGCGCGATCGCGCCGCGGGCGTTGAGCCATTCGTGCTGCAAAACCCGCTCGGGGTCGTGCGGCGCGATCTCGGCGTACAGCGGTTCGAGAATCTGCGCGTGGTAATCTGCCTGGCTGAATGCCGCCTCGGGAATGACTTTCCCCGCGACGCGCTGAATCTTCCGCGAATTCGTGCGGTAGACTTCCAGCCGGTTGTCCATCAACCCCGTGATCTGCCCCTCGACGATGGGTGAGCTGGCCGAAAGCGCGGGAAGTATCGGGAGTACGAGCCGAATCGCCGCGTGCAATCGGGCAAACTCCTCATCATTCGCAAACGGCAGGTTAAGATGCGCGCTCTGCACGTTCGCCCAGCCGTGTCCCTGGCAGCCGAAGATGCGGTCGAAAGCCCGGTACACCTCGCCGTATTCGTGAGGCCAGATCCGCGTTTCGCGCTCGGGGTCCATCCAGGGATGCATTCCCGAGGGCATGAGCCGCGCCCCTTTCGCCGCCAGCAGCGCATTCATCTCGCGGACGTTTTTCTGGAACAGGGGAGGCAACGCCGCCAGGTCCCGCGCCGGCTCGTTCACCTTGACCTCGACCACGTGGGCCACCAGCTCGTTCGACCAGCCGATTTCGCCGCGCTCGACGTCGCCGGCGGCACCCAGCAGCTCATCGGCGATCGGGCGCACCGAGAGTGTGCGGGCGTCAACGATCATGTACTCCAGCTCGACGCCGAAACCGGCGAACAGGGAAAGAGGCGCGGTCTCGCTCACGGCTGGTCGATCCCCGCCTTGCGGCGTTCGATCCGCCGCAGAAAAACCTCCATGATCCGGCGGTAGAGGTCGGTCTTGAGAATCCGGTCCTCGACGCCGGCGTCGATGTTGGGGTTGTCGTTGATCTCAATCACGAAGCTGGCCCCGTTGGTCTGTTTGACATCGACGCCGTACAGCCCGCCACCGATGAGGCTCGCCGCCTTTCGCGCCGCGCGCACCACGTGCCGCGGGGCAATTTCGACCGGAATCGTCTCGAACCGGCCGTACTGCCGCGGCCCCTGGTGGTCGTTCTTGACGATCTGCCAGTGGCCGGCCGCCATGTGGTACTTGCAGGCGTACAGGGGCTGGCCGTCGCAGATGCCGATCCGCCAGTCGAACGTCGTCGGCAGAAACTCCTGGGCGATGAGCAGCTCGGATTTTTCGAGGAACGCGTCGACGTGCTGGGCGAGGGCCGCTTCGTTATCGACCTTGACAACCCCCTGCGAAAACGAGGTGTCGGGCTGCTTGAGCACGCACGGAAAGCCGAGCGTCCGCCCGATCTCTTCGACGTTGTCGCGGTGCACGATCAGCGTCCGCGGGACGCGCACCTTGTTGCGGGCCATCACCTCGGCCATGTAGACCTTGTTGGCGCATTTGAGGATCGACTCGGCGTCGTCGATGACCACCAGCCCCTCGGTCGCCGCCCGCCGCGCGAAGCGGTAGGTGTGGTGGTTCACCTGCGTCGTCTCGCGGATGAACAGGGCGTCGAACTCGGCCAGCCGCGCGTAGTCGTCGCGGCCGATGACCTCCGTCCCCAGCCCCAGTGCCGTGGCCGCCTTGACGAAGCGGTCGACCGCTTTCTGATCGGACGGGGAGAGCTCGTCGTGCGAGTTATAGAGAATCGCCAGGTCGTATTTCGGCGTGAACCGTTTGCGGACGCTCGAGCGCCGCCCCGCGAAATACTCGGTTGCCTCGCGGATGACGAACGGCTGGTGCTGCTCGGGAATCTCACCGACCGGAATCGGGCTGAGGCT
>JBLMWR010000277.1:0-5263 GCA_050257335.1 Deltaproteobacteria bacterium
CAGTTTCTGCCGGCAGCGGGCGAGCGCTTCGGCCAGTTGCGACTCATCGACTCCCAGAACTTTGGCCGCCTGCGCATGGCTCTTCGGCCGGTTAAGGATCGTCCTGGCCTCCCAGTTCCCGTCGGGGGTCACGTCGTAGCAGTAATTGAAGAGTCGGGCGTCCTCCGGCCCGAGCAGTTTGTCGATCTCTTCCTGCGACCAGACGAAAAACTTTCCTTCCTCCCCTTCGCTGTCGGCGTCCTGCGTGCTGTAAAACCCTCCGGTTGGCTGGGTCATCTCGCGGAGCACGTAATCGAGCGTCTCTCGCGCGACACGGCCGTAATCGGCTTCGCCGGTCGCCTGAAAGGCTTCGAGATACGCGGGGACGAGGAGCGCGTTGTCGTACAGCATCTTCTCGAAATGGGGGGCGAGCCAGCGCTCGTCGGTCGAATAGCGGTGGAAGCCGCCGCCGAGGTGGTCGTAGATCCCGCCCGAAGACATTTTGTCGAGGGTGAGGCGCGAAACCGCCAGCGAATCGGGATCGCCGAAGCGCCTGTGGCAGCGCAACAAGAGTCTGAGGTCCATACTGTGGGGGAACTTGGGGGCGCCGCCGAAGCCGCCGTGCCGGCGGTCGGCGATCCCGATCAGCCGCTGCATGCCGCGCCGCAGCAGCGATTCGTCGAGGACGCTCCGCTCGCCCGCCGAGGCCGCGACCTCGCGGACGGCGGCGGTCAGCTCGTCGGCGCTGTGGTTCAGTTCACCGCGGCGCGATACCCAGGCCTCGTGGACCTTCAGGAGAATCTCGTGAAAACCCGGCATCCCCATCCGCGACTGGGGGGGCCAGTAGGTGCCGCCGAAAAACGGTTTCAGGTCGGGAGTCAGAAAGACCGACATGGGCCACCCGCCGCGGCGGGTCATCAGTTGCACGGCGCTCATGTAGATCTGATCGAGATCGGGTCGCTCCTCGCGATCGACTTTGATGCAGATGAAATGCGCGTTCATCACCGCCGCAATCGCCTCGTTCTCGAAGCTCTCGTGCTCCATCACGTGGCACCAGTGGCAGGCGCTGTAGCCGATCGACAGAAAAATCGGCCGGTCGAGCTGTCTCGCCGCCGCCAGAGCTTCCGGCCCCCACGGATACCAGTCCACCGGGTTCCGGGCATGCTGCCGCAGATAGGGGCTGGATTCGTGGATCAGGCGATTGGTCGGGCGACTCGCATCGGTGGGAAGCTCGGTTTGCATGCGCGAATCGTATCACGTTGACGGCCGCGGGTGGAGCCTCCCGTTTGGCGGCGAGGCGCAGTCGAGTCCTCCCGCGCGTTGCAGCCCGCGCTTTCCTTGCATAGAGTCAATACATGTTCGTCAAAATCTGCGGAATCCGGGATGTCGAAACGGCGCTCGCCGTAGCGCAGGCCGGGGCCGATGCGATCGGGCTGAATTTCCATGAAGGCAGCCCGCGGGTCGTGGCGCCCGTAGCCGCCGCCGAGATCGTGTCGCGGCTTCGCGAGCTGCCCGGCATCGCCATCGAGCCGGTGGGAGTCTTCGTCAATCACAAGATTGACGAAATCCGGTCGATCTGCCGGCAATGCCGCCTGCGAACCGTGCAGCTTCACGGCGACGAAATGCCGGAGGTGCTGGCGGAGCTGACCGGGGAGTTTCGCGTGGTGAGGGCGTTTCGCGTCGGCCACGAGGGGCTCGATTCGCTGGCCCGGCATCTCGACGCCTGCCAACGGATCGGTGCGACGCCGTGGGCCTGTCTCGTTGATTCCAAAGTCGAAGGGAAGTACGGCGGGACGGGGCACACTGCTCCGTGGGACATGCTCCGGCGCGAATACAAGGCGGCCGACTGGCCCCCCCTCATCCTGGCGGGCGGGCTGCGACCGGATAACGTGGCCGACGCGATTCGCGCCGTTCGTCCGTGGGGAGTCGACGTGGCGGGCGGCGTCGAATTGTCGGTCGCTTGCAAAGACGCCACGTTGGTGCGACAGTTCGTCCAGAACGCCAGAACATCGCCCTAGGGCGTCGCCGTTCGCTTGCGGTTTCGCGAAATCACGGCGCGCGGACAGGACTGAAGAGAAGACAACACGAGGAACGGCACCCATGGCCCAGGTCTATCCCTTTCGCGGCTGGAGGTACGACGTCGCCCAGGTCGGCGATCTCTCGGACGTCACCTGCCCCCCCTACGACGTCATCGACGGTGAATTTCAGGAACAGCTCTACGAACAGCATCCGTGCAACGTTGTGCGGCTCGAACTGAATCGGGAAGAACCCGGTGACGCCGGCCCTGACGAGAAATACCGCCGCGCGGCCGAGTTCCTCAGACGGTGGATTCACCAGGGGGTGCTCATTCAGGAGCACGAGGACGCGCTGTACGCCTACCACCAGGTCTTCGAGTGGGAAGGGAAGACGTACACCCGCCGCGGATTCCTGGGAAAGATCCGGCTGGAGCGTTTCGGCGAGGGGAACGTCTTCCCGCACGAGCAGACGATGTCAGGTCCGAAGGCTGACCGGTTGAAACTGCTGGAAGCGTGCCAGGTGAACCTCTCACCGATCTTCGGCCTGTACCCCGATGACGAAAACGCCGCGCAGGCGCCGCTTGAGCAGGCGATTCCCGGAATCACCCCCTTGGAAGCGACCGACCATCTGGGCGTCGTGCACCGCTTGTGGCCCGTGTCGGATCATGCCGTCATCGAGCAGGTCCGCGGACGGCTGCGCGACAAGCCCGTGTTCATCGCCGACGGACACCACCGTTACGAAACGGCGATTAATTATCGCGACGGCTTGCAGGCTGCCGGAAAACTGGCCGGCCCCGACAGCCCGCCGAATTTCGTGATGATGATGTTCGTGGGGATGAGCGATCCGGGACTGGTCATTCTGCCGACGCACCGGCTCGTCAGCGGAGTGGCGGCGCTGACAAAGGACGATCTCACGACCGCCCTCTGCCGGCACTTTTCGCTCGAAATGGTCGGGAAGGGGGCCGCTGCGGCGCAGGAAACGTGGGACCTGATCGCCGCCGACGGCGGGCAGGACGTGCTGGGCCTGGGAACGACGGGCGACGGCTGGTGGATGCTGGCGCGCCTCACCGACGGCAGCCCGATGAAGAGACTCGCGCCCGAGCAAAGCGACGACTGGCGCGGCCTGGGAGTGAGCCTGTTGCACAAACTGGTGCTCGAGCACCTGCTCAAGCCCCATCACGCGGGGGGACCGAAGTGCCGGTACGTGCATCAGGTCGAAGAGGTCGTCCAGGCGCAGGCCGCCGGGGAAGTCCCGCTGGCGTGCCTGGTTCCGCCGGCGCAGATCGAGCACGTCG
The DNA here is from genome assembly GCA_050257335.1 of Deltaproteobacteria bacterium. Classification (GTDB taxonomy): domain Bacteria; phylum Planctomycetota; class Planctomycetia; order Planctomycetales; family Planctomycetaceae; genus JACQFH01. The sequence goes on from JBLMWR010000277.1 coordinate 3,290, forward strand.
AGCGGATCGCCGCCCGGCTGGAAAAGATGCCCCCCAAGAGCACGTATTTCTACCCGAAGCTGCAGACGGGGCTGGTGTTCAACCCGGTGTGAGGAATGCCCGATAACGATTCCCGCGAACGCCCCCCCGCCTGGACCTGGCTCATCTGCGGGATCCTCTTTCTGGCGACGCTGGTGAACTACGCCAACCGGGTCACGGTCACGCAGCGTTCGGTGGAGATCATCGCCGCATTCCAGACCGACCGCGAAGGGTACGGCAAGGCCGAGGGAAAATTCGGTTACGGTTTCGCGCTGGGCGGGCTCGTCTTCGGCGTTCTGGCCGACTGGATTTCGATTCGCTGGCTCTATCCGCTGGTCGTCCTGGCGTGGTCCGCGGCCGGAGTCGCCTCGGGACAGTCGGTGACGCTCGAACAATTCGGCATCTGCCGGTTCCTGCTGGGGCTGTTCGAGGCCGGGCACTGGCCGTGCGCCCTGCGCATGACGCAGCGCACGTTTCTGCCGTACGAACGGACCCGCGGCAACGGCATTCTGCAGAGCGGCGCGTCCGCCGCGCAGGTTCTGGTGCCGCTGGCGCTCCTGCAGCTCGATCGGTGGGATTCGAGTGGCTGGCGGCTGTCGTGCGGAATCATGGGGGCGGTCGGATTGCCGTGGGCCCTTTTGTGGCTGGCTTCGGTACGGGAGCGCGACGTACGCAGGCCTGTCATTCAGACCGACGAGCATGCCGCCGGAACGGGACGTTCAATCGAGATTCACGAGCTGCCGCTGTGGCGAGTGTTTGCGTCGAAGCGCTGGTGGCTGCTGCTGCTCACGGTCGTAAGCATCAACGTTCCCTGGCATTACATCCGGGTCTGGATGCCCGACACGCTGCGCGCAGACCACAAATACGCGAAAGAATTCGTGGACGATTTTTCGGCGGTCTATTACGTATCGACCTTCTTCGGCAGCCTTTCGGCGGGATGGATCGTCGGCTGGCTCGCCGGGCGGGGGTGGAATGTGCATAGCGCCCGAATGATGACGTTCGGCGCGTTCGCCGTGCTGGTGGCGTGTTCGGTTCCGGCGGCGTTTCAACCGCGCGGCCCCCTCTTGCTGGGGCTCTTGCTTCTGATCGCGTTCGGTTCGCTGGGCGTGGCGCCCATCTATTATTCGCTCAACCAGGAAATGTCGGGGAGGCACCAGGGGAAGGTCGGGGGCTCGCTCAGCTTTCTGTTGTGGTTGATCCTGGGCTTGATGCACGGACAGATCGGCGAACGCGTGAAAGCCGATCCAGAAATCCGGCCGTATCTCTTTGCCGTCGTGGGGGTGCTGCCGCTGATCGCCTGCGCCGCGCTGGCGCTCTTCTGGGGCAAGCGCCCGGGCGGCGAGCCCCCGCCGCCGGCCCTCGAGCAGGGGACGTAAGTCCACTGGTCTGGTGAAGAGTTCCGAGGCCGGCAAGAGATTCATTGCGCGCCCGACTGCTTGCCTCCTCCTCTGCTTGTCTATCGGCGATTGGTTGCCGGGCAAACCATGCGACGCGACCCCCCCTTGCGAAGGGGCGAGAGGTCTTTGGGCCGGAGCCGGGTCACGTGCGGAAATCTGAGCGTGCCGCGTTTGATCGGCTCACAAAATCCAGTACAACTGCCCGAATGAAGAAATGGCTGCAACTGGCGTTCGAGAGAGCCGTCGTCCGGCGGGCGCTGGCGTGTGCCGCCGTTGTGGGGGCCGTGCTGATCACGATCAATCACGGCCATGCGATCCTCGGCGGCGAAGTGACGACAGGCCGGCTCGTGCAGATGGGCCTGACGCTGCTGGTGCCCTACTGCGTCTCGACCTTTTCGAGCGTCGCCGCGGTGCGCAACGATCGCCGATCGCGCGCGACCGGCGCGGATCAGGATAATTAACCGCCCGTTGGGCCAGAACCGGACACGCGTCGTGTGGCTTTTGGGGGAGATTTGCGGGGAATGCCGATACAAGTCCGGTCACGGAGTGACCGGACTAC
>JBLMWR010000278.1:0-3240 GCA_050257335.1 Deltaproteobacteria bacterium
GAAAAAGGACTTTACAACAGCAACGCCCTGCTGGCCGATACCGAACGCAGCATGCTGGCGGCGGCCGAAGAGGTCATCGTGGTTGCAGACAGCGGCAAATTCGGTCACTCGGCCCTGGCGCACCTGTGCCCGCTCGACCGAGTCCACCGTGTGGTCGTTGATGCAGGGCTTTCAGAAGAATGGAAGAACTTACTGACCAGCGCCGGGATCGCGCTGACCATTGCAGAGAATTGAACCATGACCCAACTGGCCAGTCCATCGACTTACAGTCGCGGCGACGTCGAACGCGTCGTCCGCGACGTTTTGGTAAAGCATTTTGCCTCTTCCGGCATTGCACGGCCCAAACCCAACCCGTTGGTCGTCAACATTTCCGCGCGCCATGTGCACCTGTCCCCGGAACACCTCGAAGTTTTGTTCGGAAAAGGGGCGCAGCTCGAAGTGCAGAAGGACCTGTACCAGGAGGGGTACTTTGCGGCGAAGCAGACGGTGGCCGTCGTCGGGCCGCGGCGCAAGATCCTGCCGGAAGTGCGGGTGCTCGGTCCCTGCCGCGGCGCCTCGCAGGTCGAACTGGCCTTCACGGACGGCATCTCGCTGGGGATCGACCTGCCGGTGCGATGCAGCGGCGATCACCACGATACGCCCGGGTGCATCCTGGTCGGCCCGAAAGGAGTTGTCGAGTTGACGGCCGGCGTCATCCGCGCCGAACGCCATGTCCACATGGGCCCGGCTGACTTGGAATACTTCAGCGTCAGGGACGGCGAGCGGATGCATCTGCGGATCGAGTCGCAAGGCTGCACGACGGTGTTCGAAGACCTGCTGATCCGCGCCGGCAAGAACATCAAGCTTGAGGTGCACCTCGATACGGACGAGGGAAATGCGGTCAATCTGGAGAAAGCGATGCGGGTCGAGCTGGTGAAGCCCGAGCCGTGCGCGTGCAGACACAAGTGAGGCGGATTTCGGATCTGGGATTTCGAATTTCGGATTTGGGCGGACGTCAGCGTGCTGTCCGCAGCGGAATTGAAAACGTTTCTTTTTGGAGAACTCAATCATGGCGAAAGCGATGGAAGCCCTGGGAATGGTCGAGACCAAAGGTCTCGTGGCGCTGGTTGAAGCCAGCGACGCAATGCTGAAAGCAGCCAACGTGCAGCTCGTCGGCTGGGAAAAGGTCGGGAGCGGACTGGTGACGGTGTTCGTCGTGGGCGACGTGGCGGCGGTGAAGGCCGCGGTGGACGCCGGTGCGAGTGCCGCCAGCAAGATCGGCGAAGTGGTCAGCGTGCAGGTCATTCCCCGCCCGCACGAAGAGCTGAGCGCCGTGCTTCCCAAAGGCGCCAAGGCCGGCGCCGCCAATTAATTCTGTTTAGCCGCCCCGCTCGCGGGGCGCGTGGCACACGCGCGGGGCAAGCCCCGCGGCCGAACACGAGAAACATCACCTCTTTAGAAACGGCAAGAACGATTATGAACGAAGCCATCGGATTGATTGAGACCAAGGGGCTCGTGGCCCAGATCGAGGCGGCGGATTCCATGCTCAAGGCGGCGAATATCACGCTCGTAGGCCAGGTTCAAATCGGCGGGGCGTACGTGACAACCGTCGTCCGCGGGGACATCGGCTCGGTCCGTGCGGCGGTCGACGCGGGCGCGCAGGTCGCCAAACAGGTCGGAGACCTGGTGAGCGCCCACGTGATCGCCCGTCCCGAAAAAGGAGTGCTCGACGCTTTTTTCAAGAAGTAACCCGATCTGACGACGTGTCGTCGGCGCCGCCCGCCATGGGAGCATCTGCGGGCCGGCACGGGTTCACGGAGGGTTCAGAGAGCATGAAAATCCTCGTCGCCAACCTCGGTTCGACCAGCTTCAAGTACCGGCTGTTCGATCTTCCGGCAGAAACGCAACTGGCTCGCGGCGGCATCGACCGCATCGGCCAGCCGCAAAGCGCCTGCTTTTTGGAGATCAGCGGGCGCCGCGAAGAGGCGGCGCAGCACGTCGCCGATCACGCGGCGGCGGTCCGGATCTGTCTCGATCAGCTCACGCATCCCCAGCGGGGCTGTTTGAAGTCGGTGTCGGAAGTTGCCGGCATCGGTTTCAAGGCGGTCTTTGCCGGGCGGCTGTCAGGCGTGCGCATCGTCGACGAAGGACTGCTCAAGCGGATGGAAGAACTGGCGGACATCGCGCCGGCGCACAATCCGATGTATGCCCGGGCGATGCGGCAATTGCGGTCGGCGTTTCCCGAGATCCCGCTCATCGCCTCCCTGGAAACGGCGTTCCACGAAACGATTCCCGAGGCGAACCGCTGCTATGCCGTTCCGTACGAATGGAAGACCGAATATGAAGTCTGCCGGTGGGGGTATCACGGCGCCAGCCACAGGTATCTCTCGACACGGACGGCGCAGCTTCTGGGGCGCAGCGACCTGCGGCTCGTGACATGCCATCTCGGCGGCAGCAACTCGTTGTGCGCGATCAAGGACGGCGTCTCGCAGGCTACCAGCATGGGAATGAGTCCCCAGTCGGGGCTGCCGCACAACAATCGCGTCGGTGATTTCGATCCGTTCGCGCTTCCGGTTCTGATGCGGGCGACCGGCAAGAGTCTCGAACAGCTTTTGAAGGACCTGTCGAACAAAAGCGGTCTGCTGGGCCTGAGCGGCTTGAGCGAGGACGTACGCGACCTCGAGCAGGCCGCGGCAAAAGGGCATGCCCGCGCCAGACTGGCTCTCGACGCGTTTGTGGCTTCGATCCGGCAGTATCTCGGGAGCTGTCTGACGGTGATCGGCGGAGCCGACGCCATCGTCTTCAGCGGAGGGATCGGCGAGAACAGCCGGCTCGTCCGCAGTGGAGTGTGCGCGGGGATGGACTGGGCGGGGATCATCCTCGATGAGGAGCTCAATCAGGCGGCCAAAGGAGAGTCGCGAATTTCAGCCGCCGGGAGCAGGACGCAGATCTGGGTGGTCCCTACAAACGAAGAGATCGTGGTGGCCCGCCAGGCGGCCCAGGCGATCGGGGAGAAATGACGAATGTTTCTCGCAAAAATCACCGGCAGCCTGATTTCGACGCAGAAGGTGCCGTCGATGGTCGGCCAGAAACTGCTCATCGTCGAACCGTTGCGCGTTGACGAAAAGGATCAGAGCAGCCTCAAACCGACGGGCAGGACGTTTGTCGTGGTCGACACGGTCGGCGCCGGTGAAGGTGAAGTTGTGCTGTGCGTGCAGGGGTCGAGCGCCCGCTACACGCCCGAGACGAAGACTCTCCCCG
>JBLMWR010000279.1:0-5893 GCA_050257335.1 Deltaproteobacteria bacterium
CGTAAGGGGGGGCAGGGGGGGGCGGATCAACTTCTATTGTGGAATCAAATTCGAACTCGATCCCGATCAACTACCACCCGCACAGGAGCCCCGCTCATGCTCACCACCCGCCGCGAATTCCTTGAAACTGCCGGGCTCTCTTTCGTTTCCCTCAGCGCCTTCGCACCCCGCCTGTTTGCCCAGGTCGCGCAGGAATCGGCAGCCGCCGGGAAGTCCGACAATGTTCTCGTCGTCGTCGAGCTTTCGGGGGGCAACGACGGGCTCAACACGGTCATTCCGTTCGAGAACGATCTGTACTACAAAAACCGCCGCACGCTCGGCATCCCCAGGGCCAACGTGCACAAGCTGGCGGAGGGGATCGGCTTGCACCCGGCCATGGAGGGCCTTGCCGAACTGTACCAGGAGGGGCGAGTCGCCATTGTCCAGGGGGTCGGCTATCCCGAGCCCGACCGGTCGCATTTCCGGTCGATGGAAATCTGGCAGACGGCGAGCACCGACAAACTGCCGCCGAGCGCCGGCTGGCTGGGGCGCTTCATCGATCAGTTGCCGCTGAAGGCTGATGATTCCGCGCTCCCCGGCCTGGCCTTCAGCGGCAGCCTGCCGCAGGCCTGCCAGGCGGACAAAGCAGTCATTCCGGTCGTCGGCGAGCTGGAAGCCTTCGCCGGCGCCGAGCAGCCCGACCAAAAGGAGGTCGCCCTCCGTCGCAAGTTGAGCACCGCGCCGGGAAAGGCGAAAGGCTCGGTGCAGTTTCTGCGCAATCAGGCCGCCGCCGTGTACAAGACCGTCGACAGGCTCAAAGGCGCGGCGGAAAAATACAAATCGACCGTGGAATATCCGGGGAGCGCGCTGGGCGGCCAACTCAAGCACGCCGCGCAAATCCTCGCCGGCAATCTGGGCGTGCGGGTGATGTACGCCTCGCAGGATGGCTACGACACACATTCCGGTCAGGCCGAACCACACGCAGGACTTCTGGGCGATCTGTCGGCGTGTCTTGCTGCGTTCGACAGGGACCTGAAGGGGTTGGGGCTGGCCGACAGGGTGGCAGTGATGGTCTTCAGCGAGTTCGGCCGGCGTGTCGATGAAAATGCCAGCGCGGGAACCGACCACGGCGCCGCCTCGTGCCTGCTCGTGACCGGCGCCAAAATCAAAGGGGGCCTGTACGGCGAACACCCGCGGCTCGACAAGCTCGGCGAAGGAGACCTGATCTTCAACACCGACTTCCGCAGCGTCTACGCCACCTTTCTCGACAACTGGCTCGGCTGCCCGTCCCACAAGATCCTCAAGGGCGATTTCCCGGCGCTGAACGTCGTGTAATCATCGCGCGGCGGACGGATTGCGCTGCTGAGTCCGGGGCTATTTGGGCATCACCGAGCTGGCCCACTTCGTGAGCACCTCGGGGTCGTCCTTGATGTCAGAAATGACGACGTTCTGCTGGCGGCGAAGTGCCGGATTCGACGATTACGCCGGATTTTCGTTCAGGGTCGCTTGAGCGGGCCTCGCCAATCGAAAAGTGGAACGCCCGCGAATCTCCGCAACTGAAAGCACGCTGCGGCGTTGCAACGACTCTGGATGGAAATTCCCAAAATCGAGACCCGACCGGCATTTCTTGAGCTAAAGTTGAATTGACAAAGCGGGCGGAACTGGAGAGGTGCGTTATGCCATACTGGGTAGCACATATCTGTGAGCGATTGACACATCTGTGGTTGACCGCGACGCCCGGAGACTATTTCCGGATCTCAACGCTCGTGGTCCTCTGCGGCTGGGTGCTGTCGCGACCTCTGCGCTAACGTGGATCATCCGCGCCGGTCGGCCCCTGCCGCGCCGACCGCGGCGGCCCGGAAGGGCCGTCTTCTCTCTGCGTCCTCGATCCGCACCCGCGCTGCAGCCACAACACGAGGATTCCGGTCACGGCAAAAGCCGGCCCTTCGCCGTAGCGCCACAGCGCGGGCATGGGCTCGGAAAGGTCGATTCCGAGAATGACGGCCCCGTGCACGAGGGCCGCCAGGGCCCGGAACCGGATCAGCCGTTCGTAGCGCCCCACGTCGAACGAGATGAACACCATCATCGCTCCGTGAAGCGCGTAAAGGGCCGAGGCCGACCGCGCCAGGTAGCCCACGATGGGCTCGTGCGGCATCGGCCCCAGGCCGACGAATTTGTGGGAGACGTCCATCCAGTGCTGCGGCATGACGACGGCGACCAGCGCCAGCAGATCGAGACAGCCGACGGCGCGCAAAAGCAGGGCCAGATGCCGCTGCGAAGTGATTCCCAGATGAGATTCTGGCACGGTGGAACTGCCGGAAGGGGACGCCGATCGACGAAAGATCGCCGGTGACTATACTTGTCGCGGCGCTACGGTCGCAAGAGGAACGAGAGGGAGCAATCCGAAAAACTCGGCTTGCGTCAATCGGCGCCGGACGGTATTGTCCACCCCCCACTCGTCTCTCAAATTCCATACGACAATTCGCCCGATCGTACGATGTTCCACAAACCGGTTTCCGGTCTGGCCGGAATCGCTGTGCTGCTGTTCTGCGCCGCCGCAGCGCCGGCCCAGGATTTTCGTGTGTACACGCAAATCCGCGATGCCCGGGCTCCGGAAGCGGCGGGGAAGAAGGGGGCGCCGGCGCGGCTGCTCGGCCGCAGCACGTCGCTGTTTCATGCCGGGAAGGTGTACGACTACCTCGACGCTGGCCATCAGATGACGATCTTCGAGCCCGCCCACGAACGCTTCGTCATCATTGACGGCTCGAGCCGGCGGATGACGGCCGTCTCGTTCGAATTCATCGAAAATCATCTGTTTCGCGCGGGGAAGGCGACCGAAGAGAAAATCGCGGAGCTTCGGGCGGAAGGCACGCCCCAGGCGGTGCGACAGGCCGATCTGCTGCAGTTTCAGCTTGCCCCGAAATTTGTCGAGAAATACGACGCGCAAAAGCGACTGCTGACGCTGAGCAGCCCGTTCCTCTCGTATGAGGTCAAATGCGGCGAACACGATTCGGTGGCGCTGATCCAGGGATACCTGAACTACACCGACTGGGCGCAGCGCTTGAATTACCTGGTGAATCCGCGGGCGATGCCTCCGGCACCGCGGCTGGCGCTGAACGAAGTTCTCCGCCGCCGGAAGTTGTTGCCGGTCAAGGTGACGCTGCACACGAGCAACCGCGAGGGGCTGCACCTTCGCGCCGAGCATCGCTACGACTGGATGCTGGATGCCACCGACAGGAAGACGATCACATACTGGGAACGGCTGTTGAACGCGGGAGACATGAAGGAAATCTCCCCCGAACAGTTCTTCGAGGCAGACGCGGGGGGCAAGACGGCCGATCGAAAATAGCAGGCACCCTCTGAGCGTGCCTGCTGCATTCGCTTCATGCCCTGCGCAAAAATAAACCCCGCGCTCAAGAGTTGAGCACGAGGTTCAGGGGACACGGACTACCGTCGGCGATACGCCACGCCGCGCACCAGCAGGCACCCGGGGTCCGTCGCCTGTCGCAGCGAAAAAGGCACCCGGCCGCCGCTGTCGGCTACTCTTTTCCGGCGAGGGGCTCTTTCTTTTCGGTGATGACCGGGCACTGCGGCGCCAGCTCGGCATTGAGCTGCTTGTAGTCCTTCCACTCCTCGGGAAGGTTGTCCTCGTGGAAGATGGCTTCCACGGGACACTCGGGAACGCACGCCTCGCAGTCGATGCACTCTTCGGGGTGGATGTACAACATCGACTCCCCCTCGTAAAAGCACTCTACCGGGCACACGACGACGCAATCCGTGTATTTGCAGTTAAAACACGGCTCGGCTACGACGTGGGTCATTACTCTGTCCTTTCGATCGAATTTGGCCGTTTTTCGGGTCAAAAACCCAGTGTTTGCCTGCATCGTAGTAGTGCTTTTGCAGGGTGTCAAGGGACCATTTTCACCGATTTCTCAGGCATGAGAATCACGAAACGCTATAGCCGCAAATCGGCTCCTCTGCTAGCATCCCGCCGCTGAGACTGTGCACCACCGGTCTGTTGCGCTTCGTCGGGAAGGAACCTCGCAGCGATGTCATGCATGTTGAAACCGGCTCTCGCCGGTCTGGCCATCAGCAGCTTGTGTCTTGCATTCGCAGTTGATCTTCGCGCCCAGAGCGGGACGAAAAGCACTACAAAAAAGAAATCCGCGGTCCAACCCGTCCAGGCGGAAGAGGTCGAACCCGATCCGCCCCGCGCCGGGCCGCGCAGCCGTCCGCCTGCCGACGATGACGCGGACGATGCAGACGCGCCCGCAGCGCACGGAGCCAAAGCGGGCAAAGCGGCGCGGCCGGAAGCGCTGGCACCCGTCCGGATTGAGAAGCTCAGTCCGGAGCTCGAAAAGGTGCTCAAGGACTGGGAATTCCATACTTCGCAATTCAAGACAATGGCCGGAGAGTTCTCCCGCTTCAAATACGACAAGACCTTCGAAGTCGAGAAACGCGCCGAGGGAAAATTCACGTACGAAGCCCCCGACAAGGGGAGTTACCAGTTGTGGGGAGCAAAGATCGAGAAGGGTGCCGTCAGCAAGAAACTTGATAAAGGCGGGAATCCCTTTGCCTTGAAGCCTGACGATTCCGACCGCTGGATCTGCAACGGAAAAAAGGTCGTCAAGATCGACGACAAGGAGAAAACGTACGAAGAGGTGGCCATTCCGCCTGAGAGCCAGGGACAAAACATCATCGACGGCCCGTTGCCGTTCCTGTTCGGGATGAAGGCGGAAAAGGCCAAGCTTCGCTACAAACTCGAACTGACAAAGAACGACGGATCCGAGATCAGGCTGGAGGTGCTGCCGCGGAGGAAGGAAGACGCCGCCAACTGGAGCAAGGCGACGGTCATTATTGACGCGAAGACTTACAAGCCGCGGGCCGTGAAGCTGGTCGATCCAACCGGGGCCGAATCCGTGCACGTTTTCAGCAAGGTCGTCGTGAATGAGAGAAAGGGCTTCTTCGACAAGGACCCCTTCAAGCCCAACCTCTGGGGCTATAAGCTCGTCATTTCTCCCGAGACCGCGAAGAATTCGAAATCCAGGTCCGGGAAAGCCCCCGCCGGGACCGACGACCTTCCCGATCTCGACCTCGGTCGCACCGCCGATTCCGCCGCCAGCAAGACAGCCCGCAAGAAATCGACGACCGGTCGGAATTAGCCCTTTGACAGTCCAGTGACGGTCTGCTGTAATATTCGCCGACGGACACGTCTTCGTGTGCCGCACGGATGAACTCTACCGGCGATTGTCGCAGGCTTTCCGATGCCCAAAGCGTGGCGGTTCTCGCCGTTTGACGAGGCGCAGGTTCGCGAGCTTGCCAGCCGGCTGAAGGTCTCGCCGGTCCTCGCGCAGATCCTGTCGGCCCGCGGATTTGGCAGCCACGAAACGGCCGGGGCGTTTCTCGACGCGCGGTTGACTGAGTTGCACGACCCCGAGTGGCTCCCGGGAATCTCCGCCGCCGCCGAGAAAATCGTCGCCGCCCTCAAAGACAACCGCCGCATCACGATCTACGGCGACTACGACGTGGACGGCGTGACGGCCACGAGCCTCCTCTGGCATTGCCTGCAACTGGCCGGAGGCCGCGTCGAGTATTACGTCCCCCATCGGCTGGAAGAAGGTTATGGGCTCAACTGTGAAGCGCTGGCCAGGCTGCACGAACGCGACCCGGAAATGCTGGTCGTTTCAGTCGATTGCGGCATCGCGAGCGTTCGCGAGGCCGACTTCGCCTGCCAGCTCGGGCTGGAACTGATCATCACCGACCACCACGAGCAGGGATCGGACCTGCCGCGGGCCTGCGTGCTCGTCCATCCGCGGCTTCCCGGCAGCGACTACCCGTTTGGAGAGCTGTGCGGCGTCGGCGTGGCGTTCAAGCTCGCGTGGGCGATCTGTACGCGGCTGGGGGACGGCAAGAG
>JBLMWR010000280.1:0-3037 GCA_050257335.1 Deltaproteobacteria bacterium
ACCGGCATGACGAACCTCGAACAGCAGAGCGACAAAGTCACCAACGGCCAATGAGGTTGGCCGGGGCTGGACCAGCGGGAACTCCCGGTGAACGTCTCTGGACCTTGAATTGTGAGATTACGGGTGTGTCCGACTCGTGTCGTGTCACCCCCGGGGCTTCCCGTCGGTCCAGCCCCGGCCATCCATCCCTCACTCGACTTTGCCGGCGCACGATCTGGACATCACGCTTTCCACCGTCCTCCTGCTGCTCCTGACGGCGACGGCCGCCGTCACCGACGTCGTTTATCACAAGATTTACAACTGGACGACATATCCGGGGATCATTCTGGCCCTGGTCGTGAATTTCCTGCAGAACGGCTGGGACGAAGGCACTACGGGAGGCCCAGGACTGGAGGACAGCCTCAAAGGCTTCGCCCTCTGCGGCGGATTGATGCTGGTTTCGTACGTGCTCTTTAACGTCGGCGGAGGAGACGTGAAGCTCATGGCGATGCTGGGGGCCTTTTTGGGCCTCGAACAGGGACTGGAGGCTCTCTTGTGGACCTTCGTTCTGGGAGCAGCCGCGGGACTGGCCGTGCTCATCTGGCGCGTGGGGTTGTTCCGGCTCGTGGTGGGCGTGGTGCGGCACGTGCTGTGGTCGTTGCGGCTGGTAAGCTGGCTGCCGCTTTCGGAAGCCGAGCGGGCACAGTTGCGGCCTCCCTTGTATCTGGCCCCGTCGGCGGCGATCGCGGTCGTGATCGTGAGTTTCAAGCTGTTGTCGTAGGATGGGCTTCCCAGCCCGTCCGTCAAGTGACGATTTGTCCGTGGTCAGTTGTTGCAACTGACGACTTGCAACTGACTCGGAGACGGGTGCCGCTCCCGAGCGAAAGGGGGAGACGTTAAACGCCAGGCGAAAACGAAACCGTCTGTCGCTGTGCCGTGTTGATCACCTGGTCGAATTCGCGTTTAAGAGAACTATGCACCGCGCGATCCTGGAAGCCTGTTTTCCTTACTTCCTGTGGCTGCTGGCCGGGTTCGTCTGCCTGTGGCTGCTGGCCCGGGTCAGCGGTGCGCGCCTGGTTCCGGCCCGGTTGAAAACGCTGCACCGCTCGCAGGAAGGGAGCGTCCAGACCCTGTCGTTCGTGCTGACCCTCCCCGTGTTCATGATGATCGTGCTCTTCATCGTGCAGGTCAGCCAGCTCATGATCGGCATCACGATCGTCCATTACGCCGCCTTCGCCGCCGCCCGCGCCGCCAGCGTCTGGATCCCCGCCGAGATGCCGAATCCCACGGACCCCATGCGGGACGAACGGGCCAATCGAATGGACCCCATTTCAATCGACCCCCAGAGAACCAGCTATCCGTACTGGCACACCCAGCCGATCCTGTTCGACCAGCTCCCCCGCGGCGTGGCCTGGAAGTACCACAAAATCCACACGGCGGCGGCGATGGCCTGCTTCCCAATTGCGCCGTCGAAGCAGTATCTGACGGACGAGGCGATGCAACAGTTCAACGAGCCGATCGCGCCGGCGGTGATCCAGCTCTATCAGACGCTGGTCCCCCGGACGGTCGGCGGCAAGCCGACCTCCAGCGATCCGGTCATTCCGAAGCGCATCCGCAACAAGGCTTACTTCGCGTACGAGCACACTTGGATTCATATTTCGGGCGTTGATTACGGCTACAATCCCGGTTCGCCGGGGATGGGCAATTCCATGACGGGGCCGACATACAACCCGATCAATCACCCGACCGTTCCCTGGAACCGCGAGGAAATCGGGTGGCAGGATCCGATCACGGTCCAGGTCTGGTTCCGGTTCCCGCTCCTGACGGGACCGGGGCGGTTTCTTTCACCCGGGCATTTTCTGTCAGCCAAGCTGTCTCCCGCTGACGGCACCCCCGACAAAGTCAGCAGCCGCATCCAGGTCTGGAGTAAAAACGACAACCCCCGCTACAAGGAAAACTTCTATTGGACGGAGCTGACGGCCACGGCGACGATCACGAACGAGGGGATCAAATCGGGGATTCCTCTCGTACAGACGCCGGAGTAAACGCCATGAAATCATCACCAGCCGCCGAATCGTTGCGGGGCCCCCTGCAGCAACTGCGTGCCCTTTCGCGCGACGAGCGGGGGACGATCAGCATCCTGTCGGTGATCACGATCTTCGTGCTCACCTTCATCCTGGGAATGGTGATCAACGCCGGCCGGGAAGTGGATGAGAAGATCCGCCTCCAGAACGCCGCCGACGCCGCGGCCTATTCGGGCGGGGCGGTCATCGCGCGGGGGCTGAACGCCCTGGCGTTTTCGAACCATGTCGAGGCCGAGGTGTTCGCGCTGGTCGCCTACCTGCGCGCCGGGCGCGACGCGGGTCCCGGCAAGGACCCCACCACGCTGAACTTCGAGAATTCGATCCTCGACGCCTGGGACAAAGTGGGCGGGATTTTCGCGAAGTCGTCTTTCCCGAAGTTCGCGGCGGCCGGCCCCGCGATTCAGAAAAAGGTGCCGCTTGAAAAGGACATCGTCAAGAAATTCCTGACGATGACCGAGCTGCAGTCGAAGCTGATCCTGGGGCCGCTGGAATCGATCTTGCGCGGGCCCAACGTTTCACCTGGGGCGACGCCCGACCCGCTGGGGGGGGTGATCCCCCGCTTTCAGCGTGCGGTGGTTTTGACGACCCCGCAGGCGGCCCAACTGGCCGCGAGTGAAATCGCCCGGCTGCACGGCAGCATGACGACCACCGGTAAATTGAGCGGGCTGGAAAAACTGCACGGGCGGCAGCCGCTCATCGCGATCCTGTGGCGCACGAACGTCATGCCTGTCAATCAGGGGAACGAGCCGGATCCGCGGCAGCGGACGCTGCCGGTGTTCGACCCCAGCCCGACCGGACCGGACGCCTCGGCGACCACGACTGATTACCTCGAGCTGGCGCGGTGCCAGCGGCGGCGCTGGGCCCAGTACCAGGTTGAATTGTGGAACCGCTACCTGCTCGCTCCCTTTTTCCGGGGGATTCCCAATCCCGGGCCGGGAGGGGCCACGTCGGCGAAGATGTCGGCCCTGTACTGG
>JBLMWR010000281.1:0-14065 GCA_050257335.1 Deltaproteobacteria bacterium
TCCGTCTTCTCGGTAGACGATCACGTGTTGTTTTTCCATAGGGGTATTATAGCGATTCTACTGCTATTAGATATAATCAGTCATAAGCAAGGGAAAAAATAACCACGAAATACACGAAAAACACGAAAGAGTTGCTCGAAATAGACTTTGCCGTGATTGGTATGACGTGCTTGCCTTATGTGTGACTGCACCTCCTTCGTAGACGTTATCCTCCTTTTCGCAGCCGAGCCGTCGGGGAGCATCGTTCCCGAGGTCATCGCCAGCGCGGTGGTCGGCGCGTCGCTGTTCGTGCTGGCGCGGACCATCTCGAACACGCTCCGTTCCGAAGACCTCGAGCAGGACGAGGCCTGGCGGTACGACGTCAACCGCATCAACGAACTGCGCCGGCAGGACCTCCTCTATCGCGTCTTCCATCCCCTGATGCAGCTTCTGGCCCGCTTCAACCGCGTCGCCTTTCGCGATTACCTGCCCGAGATCGGCCGCGAGATTCAGGCCGCTGGCCTCTCCCGCTTCTGGACGGCCGAGGAATATCTCGCCAAGCTGGAAATCATCGCCCTGCTCATGGCGCCGGCCTACCTGTACGCCTCCGTCGAAGTCATGGGCCCGGCCGGAACGGTCATGGCCTTCGTGCTGACGATCGTGACGGGCTGGCTGCTCCGGCGGCGGCTGGCCGCCCGCGCCCGCCAGCGGCTGCTGGCAATCAAACGCCGCCTCCCCTTTCTTCTCGACCTGTTGACCCTCCTGATGGAGGCCGGTTCCACGTTCCTGCAGGCCCTCGCCGAGGCGGCTGAGCAGTTTGCCGATCATGCCGTCGGTTACGAGTTCGGCCGAGTGCTGTCGGAAATCAACATGGGGAAGGGGCGGACGGGGGCGCTGGAGGCCATGCGCGACCGGCTCAGCGACGACGAAATCACCAGCATCGTCGGGTCGATCATTCAGGGAGAGGAGCTGGGGACCCCGCTGGCGAAGCTGTTTCGCACGCAGGCCGACGTCCTGCGGATCAAGCGCACCCAGCGGGCCGAAACGATCGCCGGCGAAGCGGGGGTGAAAATGCTGCTTCCCGCCGTGCTGGTGATGGCCTCGACGGTGCTGATCATTCTCGGCCCCTTCGTCCTCGGCTTCCTTTATGCTCCGATCGGATAGAATTCGGTTGGGCCGATTCGGCGTGCGAAGCCCCGCAGGCCCGGTTACAATGTAAAAAATGTCCGTTTGCGCCACGATCACCGTCACTTCGGGCCCCGACCGGGGAAAGGTCTTCGAGCTGACCGCGGAGATGGTCCGCCTGGGGAAGGCTGCCGAGAATGAGGTCGTCCTGTCGGATGCGCAGGTCGGCGATCACCACGCCAGTATCGTCCGCCGCGACGGCCGCTATGCCATTTTCACCTCCGAGCCCGGGGGCCTGGAAATCGACGGCACGGAAGTCCCTGCGGAGCGCTGGGTGTGGCTGCCGGAAACGGCCACGATTCATCTGGGGAAGCGGACGGTTGTCGATTTCGCGGTTGGCGGCGGGGGAGAGGAGCCGGCGCTGGCGGCGGCTGAGCCCGCCGGCCGGCAGTTCGCCGGCCGCCAGTCTACCGACAAGTTTGTGGCCCCGGCCGCCGCTCCAGCGGCCGAGGCCCCCGCGACGCGGCCGCCGGGAACCGGCAGCACCGGGACGGTCGTCCTCCCGGGCGCGCGTTCGGGGACGCAAAAGGGAAGGCGTTCGACGGAAGTCGCTGCTCCCGGCAGTGACGCCCCCGCCCGTCCTCGCAAAAGCGCGGCCGAGCGTGGCGAGAAGAAAACCCGCACCGTTGCCCGGTTCATTACCGACGGCCCCGGCGATCCGCTGGTCAAGCTCGGCGAGGACGGACATCTGCCCGAGCTGGCGCTGCACGAAACTCAGGCGGGGGAGCGAACTGAAACCGGGACGAAACAGTCAAACCCCGCGCTGCTGCTCGTCGCCATCGGCCTTTCCTTCGGCCTGACGATTCTGATGCTGTTCATGGACGTCGGCAGTTTCGGCGACAGCGAAGAGGAGAAGGCGAAGGCCCGGGCCGAGATCGCCGTGTACTATGGAGAGGAAGGGGATTCCCTGAAGCCTTATCAGATTCACCTTCGTGAGGCGCGGCTGGCGCGCTCGCGGCGCGATTACGACACCGAGCGGCAGGAATATCGCAAGGTGCTGGGGCTGCTGCGGTCGGAGGCCAAGGACAAGCTCTACAAATACACCGGCCTGACGGGGCGGCTCGACTACGACGAATCGACTCTCAATAAAAAGAGCGACAAGAGGCTGGAAGAACTGATCGGCACTCTGTTGAGCGAATGATGGAAGACCATCCCCGCTATCAATTGCTGGACAAGATCGCCTCGGGCAGCTTCGCCACGGTGTACCGGGGGCGCGATCTCGAGCTGGGGCGCGAGGTCGCCATCAAGCAGATCCACGAGCAGTTTCTGGCCGATCCGCAGCAGCTCGAGCGGTACTGGGGAGAAGCCCAGTTGCTGGCCAGCTTTCAGCATCCCAATATCGTGACGATTTACGACATCGTCCGCGAGCGGGGCTGGCTGATTCTCGAGCTGATGCAGACCGACCTGTCGAAAATCGCCGGCCGCAGGCAGATGCCCCTCGAATCGCTGCGGACGACGCTGGCGCATTGCCTGCGGGCCCTCAAATTTCTGCACGCGCACGGCATCGTGCACGGCGACATCAAGCCCAGCAACATGATGATCGACCGGCGGAAGCGGGTGAAGATCGGCGACTTCGGCCTGGCCCGCCGCGTCAGCAACGAGGAAGGGAGCCTGATCAAGGGGACGACCAAGTACATGGCCCCCGAAGTCGTCTCGGACGAGTTCGGCGAGGTAGGGCCCGCCAGCGACCTGTACTCGCTGGGGTTCGCCGCTTACGAACTGATGTGCGGCGAGAATTTCGAGGAGCTGTTTCCGGGGCTGAATGCGTTCGGCCGCGACCGGCAGATGGCGTGGATGATGTGGCACGCCGCCCCCGACCGCCGCCTTCCCGAAATCCAGCGGGTCCTCGCCGACGTCCCCGAAGACCTGGCCCGCACGATCCAGAAACTCACCGCCAAACCCCAGGCCCAGCGCTACAAGTCCGCCGACGAAGCCCTGTCCGACCTCAACATCGACATCAAGCTGGTCAAGACGGGTGAGGAATCGGCCGACAATCTTGGCAAATCGAAGGCCGCCGGCGGGGGCAACCGGCGGCTGCTGATCATCGCCGCCCTCGCCGTCAGCGCCATCCTGTCTCTGGCGGTCCTGTTCTTTCCCGGCGGCGGGAGCGAGCCGCCTCCGGCGCCGGTCAGGTCCAAAGCCGTCGTCGGCATCGTCCGCGACGTCCTCGCCGGTAAAGACAAGCTCGTGATCGTCGACGAACAGGGGACACCCGACGAAATCGTCCTCGGCAAAAAACCGCGGATTCGCCTCGACGAAGGGCCGTACATCCTGCTGCGCGAGCTGTTGCCGCAGGATCGGGTCGAAATTCGCTTCGAGGAATCGGGCGAGGGGCGCACCGCGAACATCGCGGCGCTGCGCCCTTCCGAGAGCAGCGGGACGATCAAGGAGGTCGATCCGGCAAACTCGAAAATGATCGCACAGCTCGCCGCCGATCCGCAGCCGCAGGACGTCCCCATGTACGTTCCCCCCGGCGCCAGACTGTTCTTGAACGCCCGGGAAGTGGGGCTCGGCGACCTTGCGCCCGACGACCGCGTCAGGATCTCGCATCTGAAGGACACGCAGGGGCGCGCGGCGCGTGACGTCATCCGCCTCGACGCGCTCCGCACCGTGTCGCTCACGGGATTCGTCCGGGAAATCGCCTCGGAAGAGGGAAAACGATGGCTGTACGTCGTTCATCTGGGCAACGTCACGAAGATCGAGTTCCCCGACGACTGCCAGATCTCCATCAACGGCCAGACCGAAGACGACGGGAAGAAATACGCTCCCGCCGACCTGCACAAGGGGGATCGTATCGAGGTCAAGTACGACGTCAAAGCCACGGCCATCGCCTCCGTTCGCGGCACAGAGAATCTCACCAGGGCCACGTTGCTGTCCATCGATCAGTCGGCCCGCCCCCCGCAAATCGTGGTGCAACCCGATATGCAGGAGGGGAAGCTGACGTTCGCCGTCGGCAACGACTGCCAGATCACCCGCGACGAAATGAAGGCCGAATTCACCGATCTCCGCGAGGGTGACGTGCTGGACATCACGTTCGAACCGCAGACTGACGCGCCCGGCGCGGCACGGACGATCGAGGCGCGGAAACCGAAGTGACGCGCGAAACCGCAAGGGCCGTGCGACGGCCCGACGTGCTTTTCGATCCTCCATCTTCCATCCCTCCCATGTCACCGCTCGCTCCCGCAGTGCTCGTCCTCGAACGATCTCCACGGTGGGAATCGGAGCTGAAGCGGCGGATTTCCGGGCCGCAATTGCTCGTGCGTCCCTGCCGCAGCGCCGCCGACGTCCTGCGCCTGTGCCGGCAGATGCCCAGCAGCGTGGTCGTGATCGATCTCGCGGCCGGGCCTGCCGACGGCCTCCGCTTGCTGGAAGCGCTCGACCGCCTGTGCGCGGGGATCGTCACGCTCGTGATCGCGACCCGTGCCCTCGCAGAGCTCGAATGGCCGGCTCGCGAGCTGGGCGCCGCCGATTTCGTCGCCGACACGATCGGCGGCGCCGCACTGGCGCGGCTGTGCCGACGAATGTTCGTAGTGCCGCCTTCAGGCGGCACGGCCTGATTGCGAGACGAGTGCCACAACCGGTGCATCGACCGCGGCCCCTTCCTCAGAGCCGCTTCGACAGCCCTTTCGCCAGGCGAACCAGCGCCGGGCTGATGTCGCTTTTGTCGAGATGGACGTTGAGCAGGCTGAAGCGGTCGCGATTGGCGAGTGCCGCCCCGAGCGCTTTCTCGAGGTCTCCCTCGGTCCGCACTTCAAACCCCCAGCCGCCGCCCAGAAGGTCGGGCAGGCGGTGATATTCCCAGTTGGGGATGTCGTTGAACGGCCCCTCCTGCAGGAATCGTTCCGTCCCGTATCCTCCGTTGTTGAGGACCACCACGATCGGGTTAAAGCCGTGCTTCATCGCCGTTGACAGTTCCAGGCACGTCATCTGAAACGCGCCGTCCCCCACCAGCACGATGGGTCGCAGCTTGCGGTTCGCGAACTGGGCCCCCAGCGCCGCGGGGATGGCAAACCCCATCGACGTGTAGTACGCCGGGCTCAGGAATTCGGTGTCGCGGTAGATCATCAGTTCCGAGGCGGCGAACAGGCAATCCCCCACGTCGGCCACGACCACCATCTTCTCGTCGAGCAGCTCATTGATCCGCGCAAACAGCCGTTTGGTCGTCATTTTCGCCCCGGGCTCGAGGACGAATTTCGATTCTTCGCGCCGGCATGCCGCGGGGATCGGGCGCCTGGGCGGGGCGAGATCGGCTTTGAGCAGCCCCTTCACGAAGTCCGCCAGAAGCACGTTGTCGAAATGATGGTGCCGGATCTGCAGCGCGTCGCTCGTCACGTAGATGCATTTGCCGATGTCGAGCTTGGCCGTGTAAATCCCCAGGTCGATGTCGGTCATGAACGTCCCGAGGAGGATGATGCAGTCGCTGTCTTCGACGAACTTGCGGACGCTCTCGCGGCACATGGCCCCTTCATAGATGCCCAGGTACAGCGGGTGCTTTTCGCTGACGACCGATTTCCCGAGCAGGGTCGCGCACATGGGCATCTGGTGTTTTTCGGCCAGCTTCACCACCTCGTCTCCCAGCCCGAAACGGTGCATTTCGACCCCGGCGATGATCACCGGCTTATGGCTGGCATTGATCATGTCCGCGGCTTCGCCCAGCGCCTCGTGCAGGGCCTGTTTGTCGCTGACCGGCTTTTCTTCGCGCGTCTGCACCGGGTAGAGGCACCTGGTCCGCACGCGATCGCGCGGAAGTTCGAGGTACACCGGCCGCTTGTAGCGCTCGCATGCGGCCAGGCACCGGTCGATCTCGCGAAACGCCGTCAGCGGGTCGTCCAGTGCGGCCGACGCGACCGTAAGCTTTTCGAAAATCTCGCGCTGCGTGTTGAAATCGCGCACCCGGTGATGCAGCAGCGGGTCGTCGCGGCGCTCATCCACCCCGGGAGCGCCGCTGATGACGACCACCGGGGACTTTTCGGCATACGCCCCGGCGATCGAATTGCACATGCTCAGGCCCCCCACGCTGAAGGTGACGCACACCGCCCCCATCCCGTGAACGCGGGCGTAGGCATCGGCCGCAAAGCCGGCATTGTCTTCGCGCGTGCACCCCACCACCTGCACCGGGCTCTCTTCCAGCATCCCGTAAAACTGCAGGACGAAATCTCCCGGAATGCCGAACACGTGCTCGATCCCGTAATCCTGCAGGCGCTGGATCAGGTATCCGCCGATGGTCTGCCGATCGGTTTCCCCGCGCGGGACGGTGCGGGGCCTTTGGGCTTTTCGCGGGGCGGGCTTCCGGGGGGCCATTCGAAGAAACTCCCTGGCGTGTTCGAAAATCAGGATGCGACAAGGATCAATGCACAGGTCGGCTCGCGGGACCGGAACGATCGGTGAACGCCCGCCTTGCGTCGCCCGCGGCATTGTAATGACTGGCGCCCTCTCACGATACGCAACAGAATTCCCCCGTAGACGGGGCCTGGACCAACGGGAAGCCCCGGAGAGCGTCTCGGAAGAGATGCTTGCGGACCGGCGTGCGGGTTTTCCTTGACTTTTGACCCTCCGTGGCTTCGCTGCCCTCCAGCCCCGCCACCCCCGCGTGACGGATGCAGCCGCCCATCCCGTTCCGGGGACCGAAAGCCGGGAATTCTTTCGATCCAAAAAAAATCAGGAATTCGCGTGACAAACTTGCGGGCAACGGGTATAAATTGGCCGATATGTTCCGGTTGTAGCAGGAATATCGGAAACAGGGTCATCGAGTTCACCCCTCATCCGGATAATCATCCACCCTGCCCATTGAGAAGGAGACCACGATGAGACGTTTATCGCTGCTGGTGATTACGTTGGGCTTCGCTCTGACGACCGCGTATGCCGCGGATGTCAAGCTCGAAGGCGTGAAATGCATCGTCGCCACCAAGAACCCCGCCAAGGCCGACAAGAACCGCGACTACAAGGGGGGCAAAGTCTACTTCTGCTGCGACAATTGCCCGAAGAAATTCGACTCCGACCAGAAGGCCTTCGCCACCAAGGCCAACGCTCAGCTCGTGCAGACCGGGCAGGCCAAGCAGGGGAAGTGCCCGCTCACCGGCAAGGACGTTGACGCGACCCAGGAACTGACCGTCGGCGGTGCGAAGGTCCATTTCTGCTGCGGCATGTGCAAAGGCAAGGTCGAAAAGGCCACGGGCGACGACCAGCTCAACCTCGTCTTCAGCGAAGACGCCTGGAAGAAGGGCGAATTCAAGGTCGAAAAGAAGTAACTCGCCGCGCCGCATCCTGCGGGGCACGCGAACCGAATCGCACTGACGAAGCGGGGGACCTCCGATCGAGTTCCCCCGATTTTTTGCGCGCATCGGTTCGATTTCAGCGTCTTTGCGCCTTTGCGCGATTCCGTTTTTCAGGCGAGCCTTCGCGGACAGGTTGACGAAGAGACGTCACGCAACGCGTTCGCAGGGCCTCGGGCCCGTTGTCGTGCAGAGGAACTCGACGCGTGTTTATCCTTTGCCGGGGATCGGCGAGTTGCCTGGAAGGCGCAAGGATGCAAAGGAAGAAGAGACCTGGCGCGCGATCCGGGCGGACCGAACGGCAGAATCCGCGGTGGTTTCCATGCGGCGCGCTGAAGCGCTATTTCGCCTTCGGCCGTTTGCGGCTTTTGACGCGGGGGGCGGCGGCCGGGGTCTTTCTTGCGCCAGGCTTTTTGGCCTTTGGCGCCGGTTTCTTCGCCCCCTTCCTGAAAATCTCGTCCCAGCCTGCCGCGAATTTCTCGGTCGAGCCCGTGTGCACCGTGTAGCCGGTCATGATGATTCCTTTCCGAACTCCCAGGTTGCAATGCGTTCGCCGATCGCCTCGATCAGCCGTTCGAGCGACCCGCGCGCGACGACTGCGATTGTCTCGGGATACGCTCCCGTGTTGTAGACGTCCGCCGTGGGAAGATACGACGGACGCGAGCCGTTGGCCAGGGTCATCACCACGATCGGCCGGTCGAGAAACCGCCGGCGCAGGGCGCGCTGCAGGAGTTGGTAATGCTCGGCTTCCACCGCCAGCCAGCAGGCGTCGCCCATTCGCCACAGCCACACCGGGAGAGGAATTTCGGGTCCCGCCGGCAGCGCCTCGAGGCGGGTCAGTTGCCGGTTCATGCGTTCGATCATGGCGTGCGCGTCGCGTGCCAGGGCTTCGTCACCCGTCTTCTCGGCGCGATCTCGCGCCGCCTCGAACTGCCCCAGCGCCGCCAGGACCGACTCGCGGGTCGGGCGATCCGGCCGATACGGCAGACTGACCGTCCACCGGTCGAGATGCCAGTTGCCGGTCGCAGCGATTTGATCGGCCGAAAGCGGTTGATGCTTCCAGACGCCCAGCGTCGCCCCCGAAACGACCGGGCCGGCGTATTCGAACCGCGTCATTGCCGGCGGCAGCCCTTCCAGCGCCGAAAGCGCCGTGTAGCCAAGCTGCCTTCCATTGCGGTCGGCCAGAGCCGGGTCGCCCGAAAACCCTTCGCGTGGCCCCAGATCGCCCGAGGCGCCCTGCAGAAAGACGCACGGTGCAGGAATCGCCCGCTCGACCACCTCCCGCATCGCGCCGGGATAATCGGGGCTGATGAGCTGGTTTTCCCACGCCAGCGTCGTGGGATGGCAGCCGTAATTGACGAACGTCGCGAGGACCCGCCCCGCGTCGTCGGTCGCGCAAGCCACGAGCACCGTGTCGTCGGCATCCCCCTGCGGATTGAAGCCGCACACGAATTCGCCGCTGGTCTCGTCGCGGTAATCGCGATGGGCGGCCAGCGCGCAGCGGCCTGTGCCGTAGACGATCGTCGCCGGGCGGACCGATGCGCGGGCTTCGTTCACGATCTGTGCAGTTTTTTCCGCCAGAGTTTCGAGATACGGCCCGATCATCTCTCCGCCCGGAAGTTGCCGTCGGTCGCCGTCCATAAAGCCGGCAGAGTGCGTGTGCGAAAAGACGACGAGCAGGCGCTCGAGCGGAACCTGTGCCTGACGCGCGACGGCCGCCAGCAGCGCGTTCATTTCGCGGGCCAGGAACAGACAATGATCGACGGCGATCAGGATCTGCTCGGTGGCGCCGCGACTCGAGGATCGGGTGTGCTCTGTGGAACCAGCCGGGGTGCTTTTGCCGCCTGACCGTGCGCCTTCCGCGATCGCCTGAAACACAACCGCCGTCGCCGTCAGCGGCCGATGCACCCCCGTCGCCCGCTCGTGAGTCGCCGCCCCCCACATCCGATGATAGATTCCGACGGGGGGCGTGATGTCGCAGCGGGCGACGCCCAGGCGGCAACGGGATTGCGGTGTTTCAAGGCATGTCATGGGACGTTCTCCTGAACCGACTTGTGAGGATCGCGATTCGATGTTGGAAGTTCCACGTTCGATGTTCGACGTTTTTCCGCCTGCCGAAGTTGAAAATGGAACATCGAACGTTCAACGTCGAATCACTCGGACGATTCGATGTTGGAAACCGGAAGTTCGATGTTTTTCGTTCCGTCCGGCGATTCCGGCGCCCGCTCCGGCAGAATTGGCCGGTCGGGGTTGAAGCCCAGCCAGCAGATCGCGGCGGCGACGTGGATCGCCCCGAACAGAATCATCACCCCGTCCCAGTTCGTCTGCTTGCCTTTGCCGAACAGCAAGGGGACGACCAGCGGAAAGGCGAACGCCCCGATGTTGCCCCACATGTTCATCAGGCTGAAGACCGGGCGGACATGGTGGCCGCCGATGTCGGCGGAGACGGCGTAGGCGACCGGTCCCCCGACGGCGGCACAGAACGAGCCGGCGCTGATGATGAGGACCGCCAGCGTCGCGTCGCGGACGGGATAGGCGGCGAGAACGAACAGGGCGCACGCCAACTGGCTGGCGATCGCCAGCCCCTGGCGGCTGAACCGCCGGCTTCCGGTGCGGATCAGCAGCCAGTCCGACAACCAGCCCCCCACCAGGCTTCCCACGCCGAAACCGCACAGCGGCAGGCTGGTCAGGACGCCGGCCGCCGCCAGACTCTCGACTCCCCGGGCCTCCTTCAAATACGTCGTAAACCAACTGCTGTAAAAGACGTACCCCGCGGCCCGGCAGAACTGCTGCGCGCAAAACCACGCCAGAGGGACGCTCAGGAGCAGTTGCCCCCACGGTATCGGGCCGGCATCGTCGGCGCCCTGTCGCGCCGGCGGCCCGGCCGCGCCGCTCCCAAGAAGATCCAGTTCGCCGTCGTTCACCGCGGTATGATCCCGGGGATGATCGCGAAACCAGAGATAGAACCAGACGGCCCAGATCAGGCTGGGGAGGGAAAAAACCATGAATGTCGATCGCCAGCCGATCCGGTCCGACATCCAGCCCGTGGCCGCCGCGCCGGCCGCGGCCCCCACCTGCATGCAGGCCGTGAGGGGGCCGGCGGCAAAAGCCCGCTGTGAAACCGGGAACCAGCTTTTGATCGTCCCCATCGCACAGGGAAACAGTCCCGCCTGGCTGAAACCCATCGCGCCGCGGCAGGCGACGAGCCCCGGGAACCCCGTGGCGACGGCAAACAGGCTGGTTGCCGCCGAACCGATGAACGAGAACAACGCCAGCGCCCGCCGCGAGCCCCAGACGTGACCCAGCCAGCCCGTCGGAACTTGAAAGAGCGCATACGTGAAGAAAAACCCGGACGAGACGACCCACGCCGATTCTTCCTTCGTGAGCTTGAGCTCCTCGCGCATCACTTCTTCGACCACCCCCAGCGAACTTCGCTGGACGTATGCGATCGTGGCGGCCGCGCACAGAAAAACCAGAACGACGAACCTCACGCGGGAGGGAGCAGCCGTCGCAGTTTCAATATCAGCAGCCACGGCGCGCCTGCGAAAGTTTTGAAGAGCAGATCCCTGCAAGCCCACGGGCGGGCACCGACCGACAGGCTGGTCTCGGTGGGTCCCGCGCGTCACCAAGCCATCCTCACGCCCCCGGCCCTTCCTCGCCCCCCGTCAACTGCTTCAGCTCCTGCATCTTCTCCCGCAGGATTTCGACCTGCTGGACGAGCGCCTTGCGGCACAACTCGACGCGCTTGAGGATCTTCTCGCTGCCGGACTGGATCGTTTTGGCCGACGTTTCGATCTCATTGAGCCCCTCCGTTCGTTTCTCGATTTCGCAGATCGCCTCGTCAATCGCCAGAAAGTCGCCGGCCTGCGCGTCGCTGTGGCGGGCCGTGCGGACGCAAAGCGCCCGCACCAGGGTGAACGCCGTCTTGAGGAACAGATCGGTCGCGGGATCTTCGGGGTTCCAGATGACGAACACGTCGTTGCCGTATCGGACGATTTGCGCCGCGGCCATCTCGGGGGGCGCGAGCGCCGCGGAATAGACGAACAGCCCCACCTGCGCGCCGCGGTTCCGGCGGGCCTCGTCGATTTCTTCGCGGGCCTGGGAGATCGGGTACTGGTCCTTCTCCTTGGCCTCGATCACAATCCGCGCGCCGGGGGCCGCGCTTTCGGGACCCAGCTCGACGACGCAATCGCCGACCTTGCGGTTTTTGATGAGCCCGGTCGTTTCCCCCGTGCGGGTGGCAACGTCCCCCAGTTTCTGGGCCTCGCGCGACAAAAACTCGCACACGACGTCCTCGAAAATCAGGCCGTGCGTCGTCGAGCGTGCGGCCTCTTCCCGCTGCACGGCCATCTTCTGCAGCGCCAGCTTGACCTCCTCCTGGAACGAGTGGTTCGTCTGCTTGTGGGCTTCAAGGATGTCGAGGACTTCCTTCCGCAGCCGTGATAAAGCCGAATCTTCGCTGTCGAGAGTCAAATTGGCGTCGATCGCCTGCTGCGTCGATTCGAGGATCCCTTTCAGCCGCGACAGGGCCGAGGCTTCGTTGTCGAGCGAGAATTCCCTGGTGATCGTCCGCTGGGCCCCCTCGACGTTTTTCACGAGCCGGCTGAGGGCCGAGTTTTCTTCGTCCAGCGAAAACTCCTTGACCACCCCGTCGATCTTTTCCTGCAGGTTGTCGGTCAGCTTGCCGTGGTGCGAGTTCAGCTCGTCGATCAGCCGCGACAGGGCCCCCTCCCTGTTGTTCAGCGAAAACTCTCCCAGGATCCGGTCGCGCTGCTGTTTCAACTGCTCTTCGAAGGTCTCGCGCAGCGCCTTGAGCAGTCCCCGCGATTCATCGGGGCTCAGCAGCTTCAAGAGCGGGCTCTCCTGGCCGAAGTGCGCGGCCAAAGTCTTCGACAGCTCCGAATCTTCAGTCCCGATCTGCCGGCGGAGCAGGTCCTCCAGCTCCCCGTCCTTGCGGACCAGCCGGTTGACCCTCTCCTGAAACCGGCCGCTGTCGGGGTCGAAATAGTCCTTGAGCGACGCCGTGAGGCGGTTGTGGACGAGCTCGGCATGCTGGCCCAACTGGCTCTCCAGCGCCTGAAGCAGGTAATCGGTCTGCCGGCGGATCTGCTCGCCGTCCACCTGCCCCCGTGCCTGGCGCAGTGCGAGCACGCCGATCCGCAGGGCGCTCAGGGCGAACCGCTCGCGGTCCTCACCTTCGGCGTGCCGGCACAGCTCGGCAATCGTGTCGGGGTCTTCGACCGCCAGTTCGAGCATTAACTGAAACGGCAGGGTTGCTGAAGACGAAAGAATATCCTCGCGGTGTGACACTTCTGGCATTGGTCGTCCTCGACCTCGTTCGAAGTAGAATGAATACGGATTACACCCCCGTTCACAGTCGGTCCCCGAGCACTCGCTCGCAACGGAGAAAGCTGGGTAGATGCTGCCGCAATGCACCCGGGTTTAGCCGCCCCAATATCTGGAAAGACCTCGCCCCCTTAGCGTAACGGTTTTTACAGGTCCGCGTGGCCTGTACCAGTCCGTTCTGGATGGCATCTCGGGCTCGCGATTCCATGTTGTTAAGGTTCGGCAGTGCATTCTTTCGCAGGCACGTCGCGTAGTAATCGCGCAGCGCCTGCTGGTCCGACACGATCCAAGTCTCCATGCACGTCGTCATCATAAGCACTTGCTCATCGTGCGCTCCGTCGGGCCTGTTCCAACCGTCGCGTTGCTGCAGATGAGCCCACGTCTGTTCGATGTCAGCCACAGGCTCCTCACTGTCGAGGAGCATGGCCACGTAGTCTTCCGCCCCGGCATTGGCATGCGCCGTCGAGAAATCATCAAACGTGGCCTGGCGGCCCCCGCAGGCCACCAATCGGGGCATGCGGCCGGCGAAGCCACACCGCTCCAACAGCTTTCGAAAGCCCTCACGGCACCTCGTATGAAGCTCTTTGGAATCACCGCCTCCTTCGATGTACAATCGCGCGCTCACCAGCGTGTCCCTCCAATCTCCCCGCGGATCCAAAGCTGCCCGAGCCGGTATTTATCAAGCCATTGCCGCAATTCGTCAGTGGCCTCGAGTCGCTTCAGTTCGGTTTTGCCGTCATGCTTTTCGACGACGACCACCGACTCTGGATGCTCGGACATCGCGTCCACTAAAATATCGGAATGAGTCGTCACGACGAGTTGCGTCCGCTCGGACGCACCCACCAGCAAGTCGGCGATCTTGGGAAGCATGTCTGGATGCAGCCCAAGTTCCGGCTCTTCGATACAAACGAGTGCCGGCGGATCGGGATCGCAAAGGATCGCCAGGAGACATAAATATCGCAACGTGCCGTCCGACAGACGACCGGCGGGAATGGTGAAGTCTCCTTCGGTCAGAAATACCTCGACGGTGCCTCCCTTGATCCGCACGTCAAAGTCGTCGAGCCCCACGTACAAATCACGCAAGTGCTCGATGATCGTGTGCTTGGCCTTGGGTACGCTCCGCAAGTGATTCAGGAACAGGCCCAGGTTCGAAAAGTCCTCTTCCAGCCGGTCGCTCGGCAGGTCGGCCGACTGCGGACTTCGGAAGACAGACGAGCGGCCGAATGACCACTCGCGATAAAGCCTGATGTTCCCGTAAGCGTCGGCCAAGTGTGCCAGCTCGG
>JBLMWR010000282.1:0-3594 GCA_050257335.1 Deltaproteobacteria bacterium
AACGGGCAGGAAGCCTGGGGACTGATTGTGAAGAGCCCCCCGAGCCTTTTGATCACTGACTGCACGATGCCTCACATGGACGGGCTGGAGTTGTGCCGCCGGATTCGAGCGATCGCCGAACTGCGCAGCATGCCGATCTTTCTGCTGACGGCCCGCGGGCTGGAACTCGACCCGGTCGTCGTCACCGACGAGCTGCGGATTTCGAAGATGATCCTGAAGCCCTTCAGCCCCCGCGAACTGTACCACGACGTGCAGGCCGCGCTGCAGCCCGCCGCGAAGGCCGCGGCTGTGACGGCATAACGGCTCGCCCGCCCCTGGTTGAACCTCAAGCGCGGTGGCGCAAAGGGTGGCGCCAGCGAAACGGATCTGCCGCCGGCCCGAACCTCGCCGCCTCCCCGCTTGTCACCTCTGGGTCCATCTTCTATCTTCTATCCTCCATCTTCTTACTGTCCCCCCGGCCGGTGCCGGGGCAGGGCGAGTTCCTTCACGAAGGGCGTTCTCTTGTTGCGGACACATACGTGCGGCCAGTTGCGGGCGGAGCAGGTCAACCAGACGGTTACGGTCTGCGGCTGGGTTGACAGCCGCCGCGACCACGGCGGGCTTGTCTTCATCGACCTCCGCGACAGGTACGGCAAGGTGCAGGTCGTCTTCGACCCCTCTCAGGGAGCCGAGCTGCACGATCTGGCGGGGTCGGTCCGCAACGAAGACGTGCTGCGCGTGACGGGGACGGTCGTCCGCCGGGCCGCCAAGGACGTCAACGCGAAACTCCCGACCGGCGAAATCGACATCCGCGCGACGAAGCTCGAGGTCCTCAACAAGAGCCGCGTGGTCCCTTTCGAACCGGGGACGACCAGCCCGCCCAACGAAGAGCTGCGGCTCAAGTATCGCTTTCTCGACCTGCGCCGGCCGCGCCTGCAGGAGCTGGTCATGTTCCGGCACCGGCTGACGAAGCTGATCCGCGACTATTTCGACCGGCACGGGTTTCTCGACATCGAGACGCCCATGCTCGGGAGGAGCACTCCGGAAGGGGCCCGCGACTACCTCGTCCCCAGCCGCGTCCATCCCGGCTGCTTTTACGCCCTGCCCCAGTCGCCGCAGATCTACAAGCAGATTCTGATGGTCGCCGGCTTCGACCGCTACATGCAGATCGCCCGCTGCTTCCGCGACGAAGATCTGCGTGCCGACCGCCAGCCCGAATTCACCCAGGTCGATGTGGAAATGGCCTTCGTCGAGCGCGAGGACATTCTGCAGACGATCGACGAACTCGTGGCGTTTCTGATGAAAGACCTGCGGGGCGAGACGATTCCTCTGCCGCTTCCGCGGCTCAGTTATGCCGAGGCCATCGAGCGGTTCGGCTCCGACAAGCCCGACCTGCGGTACGGGATGGAACTGAAGGACATCAGCGACATTGCCGCCGGCAGCGGATTCGGCGTCTTCAAGAACGCCGTCGGGGCGGGCGGGCGCGTCCGCGGCCTGAATGCCGCCGGGGCCGCCGCGAAATACAGCCGCAAGCAGATCGACGAGCTGACCGTTTTCGTCGGCGACTTCAAGGCCAAAGGGCTGGCGTTCTTCCGCGTCACGGACACGGGGCTCGACTCGCCGATTGCCAAGTTCTTCGAGCCGGCCCACCAGCAGGCGATCATCGAGCGCTTTCAGGCGAAGCCCGGCGACCTCATCTTTCTTGTCGCCGACCAGCCGAAAGTCACCTCCGCCGCACTGGGCGCCCTGCGCGCCCGGCTCGGCAAGGAACTGGGCCTCGTTGACGCGACGCAGATGCACTTCGCGTGGATCCTCGACTTCCCCCTCTTTTCGTGGAACGAAGAAGAAAAACGCTGGGACGCCGAGCATCACCCGTTCTGCAACCCCGTTCCGGAAGACGTGCCGTTCTTCGAGACCGATCCGGGAAAAATCCGGGCGACGTCGTACGACCTGGTGATCAACGGCTACGAAGCGGCCAGCGGCAGCGTGCGTATCCACGACCCGAACGTGCAGCAGAAGGTATTCGATCTCCTGGGGATTCCGCCGGAGCAAGCCGAGCAGCGGTTCAGTTTTCTGCTGGAAGCCCTGCGCTACGGCGCGCCGCCGCACGCCGGCATCGCCCTCGGTCTCGACCGCTGGGTGATGCTCTTCACCGGCTGCGACAACATCCGCGACGTGATCGCCTTCCCCAAGACGCAGAAGGCGGCCGACCTTCTGTCGGGAGCCCCATCCCCCGTGGACGACCGGCAACTTCGCGAATTGAACATTCGGGTGGAGCTGCCCCGCTCGTGACACCGTTCGTAGTACCGGCTTCAGCCCGTCTCGACCTTTCCCGCCCTTCGCAACGGGTCGGGGGGTCGCGCGACGTGGTTTGCCGACTCCCAATTGCGAACCCGACTGAAGGCGGTACTACCAACGGCTACGAACGGCCAAGCTCGTGCACCATCTGGACGAGCGCCTTGACGTTCTCAGGATCGGCCTGGGGCATCACGCCGTGTCCGAGATTGAAGATATGCCCCGGACGCCCCCCTGTCTGCGAGAGAATGTCCGCCGTGCGCGCCCGCAGCGTCGCCAGATCGGCCAGCAGCAGCACCGGGTCGAGATTCCCCTGCACTCCGCGGTCGTGCCCCACCGCCTGCCAGCCGTCTTTCAACTCCACGCGCCAGTCGAGGCCGATCACGTCCCCCCCGGCCTCGCGGCACAACGGCACCAGCGATGGATTGCCGGTGAGAAAATTGATCACCGGCACCTGCCTCTTCAGCCCCCGAATGACCGCCTGGGTGTGCGGCAGGACGTAGTCGCGGTAATCGTGCGGCGACAGGCACCCCGCCCAACTGTCGAAAATCTGCACCGCCTGGCAACCGGCGCCGATCTGCGCCTGCAGATACCGCACGAGGCTCGCCGAGAGCCGCTGCATCAGCGCGTTCCACGCCCCGCGGTCCGTATACATCAGCCGCTTCGTCGCCACATAGTTCTTCGACCCGCCCCCTTCGATAATGTACGACGCCAGCGTGAACGGCGCCCCGGCAAAGCCGATCAGGGGAATGTCCGCCGGCAGGTCGCGGCGGACGAGCTTCACCGTGTCGAACACGAACTGCAGCGCCGAAACGTCTTCCAGCTCGACGACCCGATCGACCTCGGCGGCGGCCTTCACCGGGTTGTGAATCACCGGCCCTTCTCCGTGCGCATATTCCAGATCGAGCCCCATCGGCTCCAGGATCGGCAAAAGGTCGGCGAACAGGATCGCCGCATCGACTCCGAGCGCCCGCTGGGCCGAGAGAGTCACTTCCGCCGCCAGCTCCGGCGACTTGCACAGCTCGATGAAGGTCACCCGGCTGCGGACGGCCATGTACTCCGGCAGATACCGCCCCGCCTGCCGCATGATCCACACGGGCGTCGTATCCGTCTTTTCCCGCCGACAGGCCTTGAGGAATCGGGAGTTACGCAATTCATTTGTGAGAGACATCAAGATTGATTTCGGATTTGGGATTTCGAATTTAAAAACTCAGTGCCGCGCGCCTCAAAGGAAGGAGGAACCACGAAAGACCCAGCGCGGCCTACGGCCGCAACCAAAACGAATTCAACCGCGGATGACGCGGATACGCGCGGATAAGG
>JBLMWR010000283.1:0-4510 GCA_050257335.1 Deltaproteobacteria bacterium
CGCCGGGCCCGAGGGACTCACGCTGGCGCCGCGGATCGCCGAAGCGCTCCACAAGCTGCATCTTGCGGGAATCGCTCCTCATCGTCGTCACACCTTGTCCGACGAATTGCGAATTCTGGATGAGCGGCTCGCCGTTGTCGCGCGGCAAGTGCCCGCCTGGGGCGGGCGAATCCAGCGGATTCTTGCGGCCTGCCACAAGCTCGGGGCCGCCGTTCCCGAAGCGCCCTCTTGCGGAATCCACCGCGACTTCTACGCCGACCAGATCATCGTCGATCGAGATCGTTTGTATCTGCTTGACTTCGATCTCTACTGTAAGGGGAATCCGGCGCTCGACGTCGGCAATTTTCTGGGGCACCTTGCCGAGCAAAGCGTGCGCACGCTCAGCCGCCCTGACGCCCTGGCCGATCGCGAACAGGCCCTCCTGACGCGCTATGCGGAACTCGCCGGGGAGGCCGCCGCCTCCGTTCGCGTGTACGCCATCCTCACGCTGATTCGTCACATCGCCGTGAGCATGCAATTTCCAGTTCGGCGCCCCTTCACGGAGCTCCTCATGAACCTGGGGGAGGAACTCCTTGGCATCGCGCAGGCCTCGTCACCCCTTCGGTGCTGAATCGGCGTCGCGCAGGTGGATGATGCCGCGATTCAGGGCGATGGTCACCGCCTCAGTGCGGTCGGCGGCGTCAAGCCTGGCGAGGATGTGCTGGACGTGCATCTTGATCGTGCCGCTGGCTGTCCTCAGCCGGGCGGCGATCTCTTTGTTCGCCAACCCCCGGGCGACCAGCGTCAGGACTTCGACCTCGCGCGGCGTGAGCGCCGCTTCCGGAAAGTATTTCGTCAGCCGCTGCGCCGCCTCCGGCGACATGAGCTTTCCCCCCGCGTGAACGGTGCGGATCGCGTTCAGGATTTCAGCGTGCACCGCCTCTTTGAGGATATACCCCCGCACCCCGGCTTCCAGCGCGCGGAAGATGTTCTGATCACCGTCGTAACTGGTCAAGGCGATGACCTTCGCCTCGGGAAATTCGGCACGGATGAGCTTCACCGCCGCGGTGCCGTCGAGCACCGGCATTTGCAAATCCATGAGGGTCACGTCGGGTCGATGCTGCCGGAACAATTCTACGGCGTCGTGGCCGTTTTCCCCCTCGGCAACGAGCGCCATGTCGGCCTCGTTGCTCAGAATGGCAGCGATCCCCTTGCGGACGAGCGGGTGGTCGTCGACGCACAGGACGCGGATCTTCTGCTGGGGACGGCTTTCGGTCATCGGCGAATTCCTGCAACGCGCCTGGCGGCTGTACCCTGGGGCAAGCACGGTGAGTCCGAAGTGACTCATCTGCAATTGTAGCGTACGCTTCAGCTCTGTCGAAATGCATTCGCCACCCGGCGCTGCCGCGGATCTCGCTCCTGAATCCCAATTCTTCGCGTCTTTGCGCCTTTGCGTGGGATCCGTCCGGCAAATGTCCTGTCCGCGCAGCCGGAGTAAAGACCTCACGCAAAGGCGCGAAGACGCAAAGACAAACTCGCGGGTTGTGCTCAATGCGGGAAAAACACGAGACACAATGCAGTCGTTTGCCGCGCCCGGTATACTGACGCGCAATCCAGTGCGGTTCTGGGCCGTCCGGCCGATAGGAATTCCTATGAGCGAACCCGATTACGCAGCCGCCGTAAAGGCATTGAAAAAGCACTACGAGGGTCTCTGCGTCCGAGTCGCAACGGAGATCCTCGGCGAACGGGGCCGCGTCGATGCGATGCTCGATGAGATTCTCGAAGATTATTCGCGAAAACTCTACGCCGCAGGTCTCGTGTACGATCATCTCGAGGGACGCGTTCGTGTAACTTCAATCGCCGAGGCTCGAAAGGCACGGTGCGTTTCGAAGCACGTCGCCGAAGTCCCCGCCCCGCCGGTTCGCAAATTGCGCGTGGCGACGATCCATTGTCGCGCGGACATCGTGACCGAAACGATCAATGAATGGCTCGCCCGGCATGCCGAAATTCAGGTTGTCTCCATCAATTTCACTCAGCTGGGAAGCGGCTTGGCGTGCGTGATTCTGCACTGGGACAAACCAGCAGGAGAGCGGCCGGCGTAAGCCGGCTGATTAGGTCAAAGCGTCTCGAATTCCGCATCCCCGGTCTACGGCGCCACACAAGACGAATCTGACCGCGGATTTCGCGGATGGCCGCGGATGAATCCGAACGAGGTCAACAGGCACATCCGCGCCTAACCGCGTCATTCGCGGTTTCGCTTCGTCTGCTTCTGCCGGGTGCATCCATCATTCGCGTCAGGCCCGCTCGCCGGGGGGGCCGTTTCGGGCGGCGGCGATTTCCAGCTCGAGGCGCACCGTCGTCCCCGCGCCGGGGGCGCTTTCCACGTGCAGCTTGCCCTGAATTTGCGTGGCCCGTTCGCGCATCCCGATCAGGCCATAATGGCCCGGCTGCGGATATTCCAGACCGTTCGCGGCGAACCCCGCACCGTCGTCGCGCACTGCCAACGTGATTTGTTCCGGGGTGGAAGCCAGGACGACTTCGATCGTCCCCGCGCCGGAATGCCGGACGGCGTTCGTG
Organism: Deltaproteobacteria bacterium; assembly: GCA_050257335.1. GTDB lineage: Bacteria > Planctomycetota > Planctomycetia > Planctomycetales > Planctomycetaceae > JACQFH01. Next base: position 2,557 of record JBLMWR010000283.1, read on the forward strand.
ATCGCCTCCTGGGCGATGCGGAGCACGTTGTATTCGACGTCGGCCGGAAGGTTACCAGGAGTCGACGCCACATGCAGCACCAGCCGCACGTCCCGCGTTTCCGTGAGCTGCCGCGCGGCCTGCGCGACTGCGGCGGCCAGCCCGGTCGGGTGATCGGCCCCGCGTCCCGCGGCCGTGCGCAAGCCCCCGACAGAACGCCGCGCCTCGCTGAGGCAGTGCCCGGCGTCCTGAACGATCTCTTCCAGCATCTTCCGTTCGGGAGAGTGCCGCAGCCGCGCCGCGAGCCCCTGCATCTGCATCGTGACCCCCGAGAAGCCCTGGATCAGCGTGTCGTGCAGCTCGCGGGCGATGCGGCTGCGCTCGGCGAGGACGGCATTCATCCGGGCCTTGACCTGCAGGATCCGCAGCCGCGAGGCAATCCAGCCCGCCAGAGCAACGCCCGCCACGACGGCGGGGATAAACCAGCGGGTCTGATAGAATCGGGGCTCGATCGCGAACGCGACGGGCTGGCCGGTTTCGTTCCACGGCCCGTCGCGATTGGCGGCGCTCACGCGGAACGAGTATTTTCCCGGCGGAAGGTTCGTGTAAAACGCCTCGCGCCGTGAGCCCGCGTCAACCCAGTCCCTGTCGAACCCCTCCAGCCTGTGCCGGAACGTGATTCGCGTTGGCGACGCATAGCTGAGCGCCGTGTAACGAAAATAGAGGTTCGCCTGTCCCGAAGGAAGTTGCGCGATGCGGGCCGGATTGACGTCCTGCCCGTTGATCTGGACCTCCTCGACAACGACCGCCGGCGGGGGGAGCACGCGGCGGATGTGCTCGGGGTCGATGATGATCACTCCGTGTATCGTGGAAAACCACAGACTGCCGTCCTGCATCTTCCACAGCGCCGGCTGCACGCCGCTCTGGCATTCGACCGTGCGCTGCGCGTCGGTGGGACTGAAGGGAGTGCACGTCAGCCGCGCGATCTTGCCGGCCGCGATTTCGCGCACATCCGCCCGATTGACGAAGAAGATGCCCCGGCTGCATGCCATCCACAGCCGATCCTCGCCGTCGGCAACGATTCCGAACACTTCGTCGTCGTAGAGTCCGTCCCTGACGGCGAAGCGGCGCGGCCGGTCTCCCTCGACCATCACCAGCCCCTGCCCCTGCGTCCCCATCCACAGCACGCCGTCGCGATCGAAATACAGCGCGTCGACGTTGGTCGGCGGCTGGCTGTCGAGAGTGAATTCGCGAAGCCGATTCTCGCTGCACCGGAACAGCGGCCCCTCCTCCGTCGCGACCACGAGACCTCGAGCGCCGCAGTCCACCATTGCGGAAATCGGCAAACGCAGCTCTTCCGGGTCTCCCTCCGGCGGGACGAACCGCCCTGATGCGAATCGGGCCAGTCCCGCTCCCGTCCCCACCCAGACGACGCCCGAGCGGTCGAGACACAGGCACGAGACCACGTTCGACGGCAACCCCTGATCGGTTGTGAACGACTGCTCGACCCGGCCGTCGCGCGATCGGCACAATCCCCGTTCGGTCCCGATCCACAAATCCCCCGAGCCCCCGTCGGCCAGCGCGACAATCGTATCGCCCGGCAATCCGTCGCGAGCGGTAAGGGCCGGGACACAGCGTCGGCCGTCGTACCGGGCAAGCCCTTTTCCGAGCGTGCCGACCCACACCGTCCCCGCCTGATCCTGCAGCACAGCTCCGGTGTCGTTGCTGGGAAGTCCCTCGCTGGCGGTGAGCGGAATCGTCCGGCGATCGACGAACTGATTCAGGCCATGCTTGGTGCCGACCCACATCCCTCCTTCATGGTCCTCGCAGAGCGAATAAACCGTGCTCTGCGAGAGCCCGTCACGCGTGCGAAAGCTCTCCCTCTGGTCGCCGTGAAGCCGGCTGATGCCGTCCCGCGTCCCCGCCCAGATGACGCCGTTGCGCGACTCGGAAAGACACTCGATCGCGTCATCGG
>JBLMWR010000284.1:0-8448 GCA_050257335.1 Deltaproteobacteria bacterium
CCAAAACGCTGCTTATCAGCACGCTGGCCAAGACGCTGAGCTTGTCGTTCAACCGCATCCAATTCACGCCCGACCTGATGCCCAGCGACATCACCGGCACCGAAGTGATTGAGGAGGAGAAGGCCACGGGGAAGCGGTCGCTGCGTTTCGTGCGCGGGCCAGTGTTTGCGAATGCAATCCTTGCCGACGAAATCAACCGCACGCCGCCCAAGACCCAGGCGGCCCTGCTGGAAGCCATGCAGGAGCACCAGGTGACGGTGGGCGGCGAGCGCCACAAGCTTCCCGAACCCTTCTTCGTGCTGGCCACGCAGAACCCGATCGAGCAGGAAGGGACTTACCCGCTTCCCGAGGCCCAGCTCGACCGTTTCATGTTCAACGTTTACGTCGATTACCCGAATGAGGACGAGGAGTTCGCCATCGTCCGGCAGACGACCGCCGAGTCGCTTCCCTCGGTCGTGCCGACCCTGTCGCATGCCGAGGTCATCGCGTTGCAATCATTCGTCCGGAAGGTGCCCGTCGCCGATCACGTCATTCGCTACGCAATGCAGTTTGCGCGGCTGACGCGCGGCAGCAACGGTGCCGTTCCCGAATTCATCCGCAACTATGTGAGCTGGGGCGCCGGCCCCCGGGCCAGCCAGTATCTGATCCTGGGGGCCAAGGCCCGCGCCGTACTGCACGGGCGGCCGTACGTCAGCACCGAGGACGTGCTGGCCGTGGCTCGCCCTGTCCTGCGACACCGCATCATTACCAATTTCAACGCCGAGGCCGAGGGGATCAAATCGGACGACATCGTCAAGCGCCTGGCGGACCTCATCCCCCACGACGCCAGCCGGCTCGAAAAGCTGAGCAAGTTACCGGAGGTGTTCAAGACAGCCGAAAGCGCGTGAGCGGATGCGAGCCAGAGGATCGCGCCAGCGAGCCACCGGGTTTATCCCGGTGGTATCCCAGTGGAACGCTTCCTGGCTGCCAAATAGGACTGCACGGGTTAAAATTGGGGTGTATGACCCGACGATGGAAGTACGTATTGTTCCGCAAGCCCCAGTTTCATGCGAACGTGACACCGCGGGGATAAACCCCGCGGCTCGCCGGGGCGAGAATCGTGCATCGGTTGCACTGAAAATGTGGTGCTCAAGCTGACGTGGAATCCTACCAGAAATATCTGAACCCCCGGACGCTCGCCGAGCTGCAGGGCCTCGAGCTGAAGGCGCGGCTGATCGTCGAAGGTTACGTCTCGGGGCTGCACAAAAGCCCCTACCACGGCTTCTCGATCGAGTTCGCCGAGCATCGCGAGTACGTCCAGGGGGACGATCTCCGGTACGTCGACTGGAAGGTATTCGGGAAGAGCGACCGGTATTACCTGAAGCAATACGAAGAAGAGACCAACTTCGCCTGCTACTTCCTGCTCGACACCAGCGAGTCGATGCTGTACCGGTCGGAAAAGGCCTCTGTCTCAAAGCTCACATACGCCCAGTACGTCTGTGCAGCCCTCTCGTACCTGATCCTCAAGCAGCAGGATGCCGTGGGGCTGACGACGTACGACAACGCCGTCCGGAATTTCATCCGTGCCGGCAGTCATCCCTCGCATCTCAAGCAACTCTGTCACGTGATGGACATCGCCGAGGCGAAAGGGGAAACGTCGATGGGGCCCATCTTTCACGATCTGGCCGAACGGATCAAGAAGCGCGGCCTGGTCGTCATCCTCAGCGACCTGTTCGACGACGTCGCGAGTTTGCTGCTGGGGCTCAAGCACCTGCGGCACCGCCGGCACGAAGTGCTCGTGCTGCAGGTGATCGATCCGGCCGAACAGGATTTTCCGTTTCAGGATCCGACGCTCTTCAAAGGGCTGGAAGGACTGCCGGAGCAGCTCACCGAACCGCGCTCGCTTCGGACTGCGTACCAGCGCGAGTTCGAAACCTTCCTCAAAGCGATCCGCCGCGGCTGCCGCGACCTGCACATGGATTACACTCTCTTGAGGACCGACCAACCGCTGGATGCGGCCCTGCGGACCTTCCTCGCGGGCCGGGCCAGCCACATGCACCGAACCTGACGCATGTGCCTGGGCATTCAGCGGAGCGAACCCCCGGTGATGATCGTCGTCCCGTCCGGTATGCCGCCAGTCCGGCGATTGCACTTCGACATGCGTAACCAGCGGCTGCTGTACCACGCTGGCCATCCAAGGCTCCGCGTCCCACTCGCCTTAATCCCCGCGCGCCGCAACTCGGGCCATGAACTTGCTGACGACGTCTCGAATCCGGTCGCCTTCAGTTTCAATTACGTCGTTGTGATCGGCGTGGGGGAGGTCGACAAATTGTTTCGGCGTGCCGTCGCGCGACATTTCCGGCGCCGCGGCGAAGAGTTTGCGGCCCAGAAGATACGGGATGATCGTGTCCTGCTCACCGTGCAGCATCAGGATCGGGCAGATCACTCTGGAAATGCACTCAACCGACGCGTACCGTTCCGTCAGCAGCAGTTTGACTGGGAGCATCGGATAATGGTATCGGGCCACGTCTCCCAGCGTCGCAAAGGTCGACCGCACGATCAGTCCCGCGGGAGGGGACTCTGCGCCACACACCTCGGCCGCCAGGCGCGTGGCGACGGCTCCACCGAGAGATTCTCCGTACAATATGATCCGCTGCGGCGAGACGGCGCGCTCTTGCGTGGCATATCGCCAGACGGCCCGAGCATCGGCGGCGAGCGCCTCTTCGCTCGGCTCCCCCGGATTGTCGCCGTAGCCGCGGTAATCGAAAAGAAAGACGTCGGCTCCGGCGTGCGTCAGAATTCCGGCTTCGTGTATGCGATACGCGCGATTCCCGCCGTTCCCCGAAAAGAACAGCGCCAGCGGCCTTCCCGCCGCCAGCTCCCGATCGCACTCCGCGCGATCGCCCGCCGAATGCCCCTCGGCCAGAAGGTGCCAGCCGTTCAGCGTCAGAGCGTCGTCGGTGGTCAGCGTTATGGCGTGCACCCGTCCGGCGGGAAGCCGCAACCGGCCCGGCGACAGGTCGTCGACCCGGTCGGGAAAATACGTCATCTTGCGCACGAGCTCTGCGATCATCGGTTTTCCCCTGGGGTCCGCCTGCCGGGCGACCAGAGGATTGACCTGTTCCAGAAAGTCGCGCATCCCCCGGCGAAACGCGTCCCGTTCCGCCAACAATAAGTCATTGTGGTCCGCGGTTTCCAGTGCGATAAACCGCCTGGGGATTCCCGACGAAGATTTTGCGGGGGCGGCGGCGAAAAGTTGCTCTCCCAGAGCGAAGGGAACAATTGCGTCGCGGCGACCGTGAAAGATCAGGATCGGGACGGCGACCTCGCCGATGCGCTCGACGGACGGATAGCGGTCGAGAAGGAGCCAGCGGACGGGCAACCAGGGAGCGTGCCAGGCGGCAACATCGGCCAGCCGTGTGAACGTCGATCGCAGCACCAGTCCCCCGGGGGGCGTTCCCGCCTCCGATAACTCCTGCGCCAGCCGCGTCGCTACTGCGCCCCCGAGCGACTCCCCAAACAGAACCACCCGCTGTGGATCAATTTGCCGCTCTTCCGTCACGTATTTCCAGGCAGCCCGCGCATCGTCGGCGAACGCGGCTTCCGAAGGGCTACCCACATTGTCGCCGTAACCGCGGTAATCGAAGCAGATCGCGTCGGCGCCCAATTCGGCGAAAATTTCGAATTCGTCGGCGCGATACCCCCGGTTCGCCGCGTTGCCGCAGAAATACAGGATCAGCGGCCGGCCGTGCGCAGACGGGGAACGGTCGTCGCCCCGATCGGCCGCCGTATCGGCACGGATGTGCCAGCCGTTGAGTCGAAGATTCCCGGTCGTCGTCAGGTTGACGGGTTCGACGTGCGCTCCGGGAATCTGACAGAGACGCACGTTGAGCGCGTCATCGCGGATCGGTCCGTAGATCAGCGACCGCTGCAGGAGGACCAGGAGGAGCAGGATTCCCAGGTAGGGAACCACGGCAAATACGAATAGCGCGCGGACGAGGTGTCGCCACCGCGACTGTTTTCGGACCGCTGGTGGTTTCGCCGTCGCCATGCGCGCGCTTTCATGATTGCGTTGCCCCATTTGCTTGTACTCCATCGCGGCGCTGCAGGACAGGGCGAAGCGGGCGATTGCATCCGGGCCACTCCGTGACCCGGCGGTTTCGGCGTGCAATTGCTGATCGAGAAGCACGCAGCCGCCCGGGCCGATGAGCCGCAGAGCGCTTTGGAAGCCGATTCATTGCCTGTCGGTTAATTCCGCGAGTGATGCCCAAGGCCGGTCCGGTCACGGAGTGACCCGACTTTAACGGGCGAATCCACGGTCATCGACGAGAAAACAGCCGTTTGACGAACTCGTCCACGGCGTTCTCCAGCAGCGCGCCGTCGGTTTCGACGACGTCGTTGTGGTCGGAGTGGGGGAGATCGACAAATTGCTTGGGAATGCCGTCGCCCGACTTTTCCGGAGCCGCGTCGAACACTTTCCGCCCCAGTTCGTGCGGGATGGTCTGGTCCTGCTCGCCGTGCAACATCACCAGCGGGCAGGTGACACGGGTGATGTATTCGACGGCGGCATAGCGCTCCGCGGGAAGCATTTTCTTCGGCAGGAAGGGATACCGGTGCCGGGCCGCGTCGGCCAGATTCGATGAGGTCGAGCGGATGAAAAGCCCTGCCGGAGGCGTTCTCACGGCGCACATTTCGCCCGCCAGACGTGTGGCGACGGCGCCCCCGATCGACTCGCCGTAAAGAATGATGCGGCGCGGCGTCACGCGGCGTTCCACGGTCGCATACCGCCAGGCGGCGCGGGCGTCGGCGGCAAATGCGTCTTCTGCGGGCGTCCCCATGTTGTCGCCGTACCCGCGGTAGTCGAAGAGCAACACGTCGGCGCCGGCCCGGGTGAGCACGCCAGCTTCGGCGACGCGGTCGCCGCGATGCCCGCTGTTTCCTGGGAAGTAAAGGGCCAGCGGACGCCCGGCCGACAGTTCCCGATCGCATTCCGCCCGGTTGGCCGCCGAACAACCGTCGGCGAGGAAATGCCAGCCGTTGAGCGTCAGGCCGTCATCGGTCTGGAGCGCGACGGCGTGAACCCGCCCGCCCGGCAACTGCCACCGCTCGGGGGAGAGGTCGTCGGCGCGGACGGGAGAATACGTCTGCTTCCGCGCGAATTTCGCGAGCAGCGAGTTCTGCTGGAGCAGTTCCGCACTGTCACGCACTTCGTTGCCGTCCGCGCTGGCGGCCGTCTCAGCGTCGAAGTCCGTGCCGCGGCTTTGCAGATCGACGGCCCCGGGAACTTCGGCGTGGGGATTGCGTCGCGTTGCATCGCGAATCGGCCGGTCCATCGGCCAATGATAATCGAAAGCGACAACCAGGATGATTCCCAGGCAGAAAACCGCCAAGCAAATCCACACGCGTATATACGGATTCGGCAATCTGCCCGGCAACGTCAACCTGGATTCGCGTTCTTTCGCGTTCATTTTGCAGCTCAATTCGTCCTCCTCGCGACATTCCTAGCGGCGGCTGCTATACTTCGCCCGGCATGGAATGAGACATTCGTCAGAAGATCCGCCGGAGCAGACCAGCGTCGATACCGACGCACGGGCGTTTCGCCTTAACCGTTTTTTAAGTTTCGTTCGACATTCGGATTTCGTCATTCGTCGTCCCCCATGGATATACTGCCCGTACTCGACCTGCTGAATGGCCTTGTCGTCCGCGGCGTGGGAGGAAAGCGCAACGAATACCAGCCAGTCGAAAGTCAGATCGCTCGTCGCCCTGACGTACTCTCGGTCGCCCGGGGATTTCGCGACCAATTGGGGCTGACACGCCTGTATGTCGCCGATCTCGATGCCATTGTGCACGGACGTCCGAACCTGGAAGCCTGCCGATGGCTCACAGAGGAGAGATTCGAGCTGCTGGTTGATGCGGGGTTGCGGACCGTCGAGTCCGCCATCGCCGTTCTGGAAGAGGGAGCAGCGAAAGTCATTGCCGGGCTCGAAACCTGGCCCGGTCCGGCCGACCTGGCCCAGTTGTGCCGCGACGTCGGAACAGATCGCGTGATCTTCAGTCTCGACCTCCATCAGGGCCGCCCATTGGGATGCCTCGCACCGTGGGGAACAAATGATCCGCTGGCGATCGGCGTCCGGGCGGTGGAAGCTGGAGTCAAGGAAATCATTGTGCTGGACCTGGCGCAGGTGGGAATCGGGGCCGGGGTGACTACAGTTCCCTTGTGCCGGCAGTTACAGGCGCAATTCCCGGAGCTGCGCCTGATTACGGGGGGCGGCGTCCGGGAGGGTGCGGATCTGGGAGAACTGGCGGCTCTGGGAATCGACGGCGTGCTGGTGGCCAGCGCGCTCCACGACGGACGCATTACCCGGGAGGACATCCGGCAGTTACGCAGGACCAGTGCCCCGGCCTGATGCCTGATGAAACGTCAAGAAAGGGCCTCCGCCGACGAATCTCACGGAGGGAGTAATCTGCTTGTCGCATGCGGCATATAATTGTGGAAAGCCAAAAACGGATGCACCCCCGCGCACTGGCGATCGACAGCCTGAACTTGACCGGAGAATCGGCACTAAATTACACTGCCTGTTTATCTTACGGCCTGTCTCACTGACGACGCCGGGCCGGCCTCACACCCTGCTTCGTCTTACCCTCCGGAAGGGTCGCGGTCCTTGAAAGCTCTCATCAGTGACATACATGGCAACCTGGAAGCGCTCGACGCGGTTCTGGCGGATATCAGGAAGAAGGGGATCTCCGAGATTTACTGTCTGGGGGACATCATCGGGTACGGGCCGAACCCGCGCGAGTGCATCGACCGGGTGATGTCGTGCCAGATGTGTCTCCTCGGAAACCACGACCAAGGGGCGCTGTTCGACCCGGAAGGCTTCAACCCGGGGGCCGAGCGGGCCATTTTCTGGACTCGCGAGCAGCTCGAAAAAGGCGATCCCGCGGGAAACGAAAAGCGATGGGAATTTCTGGGAGAATTGCCGCGGCAGCACCGTGACGGAGACTTCCTGTACGTTCACGGCTCGGCCCGGAACCCGCTGAACGAATACGTTTTTCCCGAAGACATTTACAATCAACGGAAGATGGAGCGGATTTTCGCGCTGGTCTCGATGTACTGTTTCCAGGGGCACACGCACGTCCCCGGGGTCTTCACCGAGAGCCTGAAGTTCTTTCGTCCGGAAGACCTCGATTTCAAATACGAACTGGCGAGCGAAAAAGTGCTGATCAACGTGGGGTCGGTGGGACAGCCGCGCAACGGCGACTGGCGCTCATCGTACGTGATCATCGACGGCAGGCAGGCGCTGTTCCAGCGCGTGGAATACGACATCGACACGACGGTCAAGAAGATTTACGACATCCCCGACCTCGATAACTTTCTGGGAGACCGCCTGCGGGACGGGCGGTAAGGCCCTGCGTGTAATTTTATGGATCAAAAACGCTTTCTGGTGTTCATCGTCGTGTCGATGGGAATCCTCATCGGCTGGAACGTCTTTGTCATGCCGAAGTTCCTCCCCCCTCCAAAGCCGAAGGGGGCGCAGAACCAGGTAGAAAAAGGGGAGGCGGTCGAAAAGCAGCCGGAGGTCGCCGACAAGGGTGGCGCCGCCGGCCCGGGCGAAGCGGAGGGCGAAGCTGGCGAGCCGGTGAAAGAATTCGCCCCGGACGGCGCCAAACCAGCCGCCGCCGAAAAAGCGACCGAAGAACCGGCGGCGGAGGCCGAAAAGCCGGACGAAAACGTCGCTCGCGACAGAGCGGATTCCGCCGAGAAGCTCCCGAGGTTCCCCGAAAAAACCGTGCTGCTCGGATCGGACGAGTTCGCGACCGGTTACCGGCAGTTGGTGACGCTCACGTCAAAAGGCGCGGCCGTCGAGCACATTCAACTGAACGACCCGCGCTACCGCCAGCTCAAGAAAAACGCCGGCAGAGTTCACCCGCCGCTCGTCGTCGTCGGCGAAGACGATGTGGTGCCACGCACGCTCGAATCGGATGTCCCCCAGCTCCATGCCGGTCTCGACAAACTGAACTGGGAGCTGGTCGAACTGGCGCCGCAGGAGGAGCCGCATTCCGTCGCCGTCTTCCGCCTGAAACTCGACGACCTCGAAGTCGTGAAGCGGTACGAGCTGCCGATGATCGCCCCGAAGTCGGAAGCCCCGGCCTACTCGATGAAAGTCGATCTGACGTTTCGCAATCTCGGGAAGCAGGCGCGAACCGTCAACTACAGCAATAGCCCTCGGCGCAGGCCAGTCAAACGTACAAGAGTTGTCATGCACCGACTCCCGGCGCACGCGCGGCGGCCGTGTCGCAGCCACCCGGTCGTCTCGCTACTCGAGCCGCACGACGCGGCGCACGTCGCGCCGGCCGTTCGCTCGCAGCTCGAGCAGGTAGACACCCGCGGCCAGGCGCGCGCCGCCGGAACCGGCTCCCGTCCACGCCACCTCGTGCTCGCCGGCTTCGTGCAGCCGGTTCGCGAGGCGC
>JBLMWR010000285.1:0-2776 GCA_050257335.1 Deltaproteobacteria bacterium
AGCTGGGGAAGCGCATTGCCGGCATGCCCGTTGTCTATCAACGCGATCTCGAGCCGATTTACAATCAGGTGATCGACTCGGTCCGGCGCCGGCGCCGCATTCTGTCGCTCGTCCAGGACGCCCTGTCGCAACTTCGGCTGGACGTGAAATACCTGATGTTCGACCTGGAAGTGACCCGCCGCGAACGGGACGCCCTTCGCGATCAGCTTGCGGGCGATTGAATTCGTCACGGCACCCGGAGCTGCGCGACGTCCGCCACGGTGATTTCCGCCTGTCCGGCGCGCTTGACGAACCGCACGACCAGTTGGGTCGAGCCCGATAGCTCGTACCGCCAGACTTCGGTCACCTGACCGGCCGTCGCCGCGCGGGCCTGCGAGGCCGGTTCGCCCAGACTGCGGCGGACGTGGCTGACCGTCATGCCCGGCTCGACTCGCCCCTCGCGGATCGCCCGCTCCAGCTTGCCTTCCGGACGGCTGTTGAATTCGGCCGCGGTCAGCCAGTTCGTTCCGTCGAGATGATAACCCTCCTTCTCGAGCCGCTCCACGATATCGGCGGCCTTCGGATTTCGCTTCCACGCGTCGATCAACAGGCGATTGGCGAAGTCGTGCTGCCGGAGCAGGCGGCGGTAGTCGTCGGTCAATTCCAGCAGCCCCTCGGTGTCATCCGCGTCCAGCGCCCGGAGCTTGAACGTGAGCCAGGTTTCGAGCAGGTGATCGGCCTCCTTGTTCTGCTGGCGGCCTCGGTAGCGGTCGGCCAGTTCGAGCACCTGGCTGCGGGTAAGTTTCTCGACGTCGGCCGCCTGGGCCGCGAGCGCCCGGTTGCGGAACGTTTCGGCCAGCCGGTGTTGTTCGGGGACCTGCCTGTCGATCTGCGCGGCGATCTCGAACCCGTTGCTGCCGTCGGCGGCAAGGGTCGGCGTGATCGTCCGCAGGATCAGGTCGGAATAGAGCAGGCGGTGGATCTTGCGGCGGGTACCGGCGTCGGCGGCCGCGTATGTCTCGAGCGGCCGGTCCTTATACTGCTTCATCAGGTCGGTCGGGAGAAAGGTGAGGGGCTCTTCGCATCCGGGAAGGTAGCTGGTCATCCGCCTGGCGAGTTCCTGGAGTGCCGGGATGGACAGCTTGTCGCTTCTGGCGCACAAGAGATGAAACGCCTCGTGCGCCACCTCTCCGCGAACAGGCGACGGAAGCTGCAATCGCTGTGCCTTGTCCACGAGCTTCAGGAGCCCCTCGGGATTGTCTTTGGCCAGCTCTTCGCGCTCCAGCTCGAAGCCCTGGCGGAGGGCTTTGTCGCTGAGTGCCAAAAGCTCGTGGTCGTCATAGAATTCGCCGCGCGTTTTCGCCCACTGACCCAGTTCATAACATTTTTCGGCCGGCTGCTGCCGCAATTTGCGGCGCATTTCGTGATACCTCTCGACGTCGCTCGAAACCTCGCGGACCAGAAGCACCTCGAAGGTGAATTCCTCCGAGCGCTTGTCGTAATGCACCTTTCCGGTCAGCTCGATATTGGACGACTTGCGCGCCGGCTTGGGGATCTCGGCTTTCGACTGGAACGGCACCTTGCAGTTCTTCAGCCGCACACCCCATTCGCTGTACAGCGTCACACGTCCTTCGACGGTATACGTGAGCGGTGGGGGCTCTTTCTGCTCGCTCTTCCACTGCTTGAGCTTGTCGTTGAACTGCATGACCGACAGCGCTTCGCCGCGGGCCTGCGCCAGGCCCCCCAGCAGCAGCGCCACGCAGAACCCGAACCGGAACAGCAGAGCTTTCATCGTGAAATCCCCAGATGGCGCGACTGTTCGGACAGGACCTGCGTCGTCGCCTCATCGACGCCGAACCCCAAAAGCGCGAGGTTCTCACCGCTCGACCACAGAAAACCGGTCTTTGGCCGAAGAAGGATCAGCCAGGAATCGCCATGTTTCGGGTCACGCCGGCAGTCGTCGAGCTGGGCCGCGAAGACGACGCGCTGCGGGCCGCCCCCCGCGGAAAGCGCCTCGTCGAAGACGTCGAGGTCCGCCACGATCACTCCCCGATTCTCTCCTTCGGTGAGGGGATAGTCGATCACGTAACGCGGTCCCGACGCGGGATCGACCGTCCGGGAAACCTGGGCGTCGAGAACCACCCATTCGTCCCGATAGCTGGAATTGAAGGTCTCTTCCCATTTCAGCGCTGTTTTTCTCGCGGCGGCGTCGGCCGCCTCGTGCAGAATTTCGAACAGCGAGGCGCTGCACAGTTCGGATGCCGCCGACGTTTCCGCGGCGGTCTGCCGCAGCGCCCGCGCCTGGGGATCGCTTCTCCCCAGCAGATCGAGCGCGACCCGGACTTTCCTGTACTGCCGCGCGGCTTCTCCCAGATCGCGCTCCTTGAGCGCCTCGTCTCCGAGCCGGGCGGCCGCCACGACAACCCGTTCGGCTTCGTCGCGCTCGCGGACGTGCAGAATCCACCAACCCGTCAGCGCGACAACTCCCGCGACGCTCGCGAGGACGAGCTTGACCGGGCTGAACACCGTGCGGCGCCAGCGGTCGAGCTTCAGGGTCAGGGTCAACCGACCTTCACCGACAATCTGCCGGACTGAACGGCGCGTCACCGGAACGGTCGCAGCCCCCACGGAGGCGGGCGCCTCGACGGCCGGTGTGGCTGGGGCCGTTTTCAACACCTTCGGCGGCAGACCGGCGCCGGCGTCGGTTTCGGCCGTCGCGGGAGCGTCCGAAACGGATTTCGGCTTTGGAACCAGCGCCAGCTTACGTTTGGGAGCCCGGGGAGGCGGATAGAAGCTC
>JBLMWR010000286.1:0-10326 GCA_050257335.1 Deltaproteobacteria bacterium
TGTCTTCGTGTCTGTTCTCAAGGCTGCAGCCGGAACACGACCCCCTTCCGTCGGCATGTCGGTACCCGATCTCGCGGAGCGAGATCACTACATTACGTGCCTCCCCTCAATCCGGCCGTGAACGGCGGGAAGTTATCAGAGGCCCTCGAAGTCGATGACCCTGCGATCGGGCGAGAGCGGGCGCGCCCCTGCGGGACCAAACCACCGGTCGGTGCCCGCGTGCTCCTTTGCGGTGAAGGGAATGAGGTACCAGCCCGAAGACGTTCGCGTGGTTCTCGTGCGGACTGCGCGGGGAGAGCACGCAGACCATCACAAGCGAAGTGCCACCCATTTTCCGACTCGTGCCAGCCGGCCCTTCCTGGCGCAACGGCCACTCCTGGAATACGTTGCGGCAATTCTGCGAATCGCCCGCTCATGAGATTGCGGGCGGCATTCCCACGGACAGAACTGGCGCTGCAATGTTGTGCCGGCGGCGCCCATTTCTATAATGGAATTGGCAGGACGACTGCCGCCGGTCCGCGGAAAGGGTAGAAGCCCATCGTCGTTCCACAACATCAGCGAACCTTCTTTCAGCCCGCGATGCGGACCTCGGGCGACGTTTTGAAAGGAGGTCGCCATGTCGACCGAATCGCCGCTTCCCTCGCGCTCGCTACCCGACAAACCTGATCTGCGCCATCTGAAGGATCAGGCCAAAGACCTGGTTCGAGCCGGCGAGGCCCCGTCGCTCGCCACGGCCCAGCTTCGGCTGGCCCGCGAGTATGGATTTGCAAGCTGGCCGAAACTCAAGGCCCACGTCGAGTCGCTTCAGGAAATCGGTCAGTTGAAAGCGGCGATAGACGCCAACGATCTGGCGCGCGTCCAGGAGCTGATGACACGCAATCCCGCCCTGCACCGCGCCCCGCTCGGCTACAACAAAAACGGACCGTTGACGTGGGTGGCCGAATGCCGCGTGCCGCGCGTGCCCCCCAGCGAAGTCCGGCTGGCGATGGCGCGGTGGATGATCGAGAACGGCTCGGATGTGCACCAGGGGGGCGATGGGCCGCTGATGCGGGCCGCGCTTGACGACATGAAACTGCCGATGCTGGAACTGCTGGTCGAGCACGGCGCCGACGTTAACGCGCGGTGGGACGGAAGCTATCCCATCATCCTTGCGCCGTGCGAAACGCTGGCGCCCCGCACGCTGAAGCGGCTGATCGAACTCGGCGCCGACATGCGCGCCGCCGGCTCCGAATACGGCAACTGCGTCTCGATGCTGATCGGTACGTACTGGCGAAATGCCCAGGGGCGGCACGCCTGTCTCGAAGTCTTTGCCGCGGCGGGCTATCCGTTTCCCGACACGGCACCGATGGCCGTCCATCGCGGCAGAATCGATCTGCTCGCGGCCCTCGTCGATCGCGACCCGGCGCTGCTCCAGCGGCAGTTCCCCGACACGGAGATTTTCCCGCCCGAAACTGGCGGCATCGGCCTGCACGTGGCTCCGCTGGCCGGGGGCACGCTCTTGCATATCGCGATCGAGTACCAGGACGAGAAGACCGCGCGCTGGCTGATCGAGCGCGGGGCCGACGTGAATGCGCGCGCGGCGATGGACGCCGATGGTTTTGGCGGGCACTCGCCGCTGTTCCACACGACGGTGACGCTGGCCTGCCAGAACGACGTGCTCGCGCGGCTGCTCCTGCGGCACGGGGCCGACCCGAACCTGCGAGCCACGTTTCGCAAACAGCTCGTCGGCATGGGGGACCCTGCGAAGGATCGGATGATTGAATACCTCGAAGTCACGCCCATCGGCTTCGCCCGGCAGTTCCCGGAGCCGAAATGGGTGAACGACGCGGCAATTGCAGCCCTTGTCGAGCACGGCGGCGGATAAGCGTCGCGGGCACAAAACCGACAGCACACAGATCGGATAGGAGCAACTGCTGATAATTAGCCATCGCGCGTCGGTCGCATCGAACGACGCACCGAATTCTCACGAATTCCGCTGCGGTAAAGAACCAGCGAAACGCCGTGGCTGATCCCTGTCGAGCCGCGCGGGCGAATGGTTTTGAAAGCGCACTTGTGATGAGATACAATTGAGCAGCTCAGGTTCTCTTCGACCCTTTTGGCTGATTTGACTCCTTCGACCTCTTCGAACCCTTCCTTCATGGCCATAGCCGAGCGATCAGGCGCGCGTCCCGAAGTTCCTCCGGTGCTGGGCGAATTGCGGGGGCGGATCAGGCGGTACGTCGTTCTAGAAGGCTCGGCCCTGGTGCTGGTCGTGCTGGCGGTCACTTTCTGGCTCTCGCTGGCGATCGACTGGCTGTTCGAGCCGTCGCGCGGCGTGCGGCAGGCGCTGCTGCTGGTGGCGCTCGCGGCGATTGCCGCGGCGGGAGTCTGGTATGTCGTATTGCGGCTGGTGCGCGACTTCCGCAGCCGGGCGCTGGCGCTGGTGCTCGAACGCCGGTTTCCCGAGCTGAACGACCGGTTGATCACCGCCGTGGAGCTTTCCGAAAGGCGCCAGCCTCCATCCGGGCTGACGGCGGCGATGCTGCAGCGCACCGCCGACGAAGCCGCCGAGCTGTCGCGCAAGCTGGAACTGCGGGAGGTGTTCAACGTGCGGCCGCTGGTGCGGGCGATGGCCGGCGCCGTGGCGGGAATGGTCGCGATCGCCGCATTCGGACTGGCGAGTCCCGCCACGTTTTCGACGTGGTTCCGCCGCAGCGTGCTGCTGGCCGACGAGTACTACCGCCGCGAGACCGACATGCGCGTGTTCGTTCTGGCTGACCCTGGCGAGCGGGTCGTCGAATTCCGGGACGGAGTCTACAAGCATCCGCGAGGAGCGGATCTCACGTTTCTGGCCGAGGTCGTGGAGGGGAAGAAGGTTCCCGACAAGGTGCAGTTCAGCTACCGCCACGCCGCTGCGCGCGGAGGGGGGGGCGACTACATGACGAAAATCGGCCAGCAGCAATTCCGCCAGAAGCTGGCGGCCCTGCACCAGAGCATCGACCTGTGGATCCAGGGGGGCGATTTTTCGACCCGCCGGCCGTTGCGAATCGAGGTCGTCGAACCCCCGCAGATCGAACGCCTGGCCCTGGAGGCCCTCTACCCGGCCTACACCGGGCTCGATCCGCTGGACGAAAAGGGACAGCCGCAGCGGCAATCGCTCCCCGTGCTGGGAGCGCAGATCTCGCTTCCCGCAGGCACCGATTTCCTCCTCAAGGCGACGATCAACAAGCCCCTCCGCAGCCTGCGCATTCAGACCGAAGGCTTCGAGATCGACTTTGGCCGGGGAAGCACGCGCGGCACGCTGACGACCGCGCCCGCCGTGGGAGAGACGCCGCGCACGATCGACGTCACCGTCCCTGAGCCGCCGCTCAGAGAGGACGGCCGCGAGCTCCGCGTTCCCTTCGCGCTGGCGGTCGCTCCCGCTCCCGAACGGGTTTCGGCCGAGGGGCGGGTCCACGTTCCCTTCCCGCTCGAGCCCGACCCCGTTTTGCGCATCACGCTGCACGATGAAGACGACGTCGTCAGCGGAGAACCGGTGCGGCTGGCCGTCAGCTCCATCGCCGACGTGCCCCCGCAGGTCGAGACGCGTTTGAAGGGGATCGGCAATTCGATCACCCGGCAGGCGACCATCCCCGTCGTGGGAGAGGCCCGCGATCCGCAGGACGCGGCGAAAGTTTATGGAGTGACCGACGATTATGGCGTCGCCGAGGCGCGCTTCGAATACAAGCTCGAAGCCGCCAAAGCGGAGGCGAAGGAGGCGACCTATCAGTCAGTTCCGTTTGCGAACCCACCGGAGGGGCGCAGGCAGGTCCCGGTGGATGAGAAGTTCAAGGTCCTGCCGCTCGACCTCGTGATCGGCCAGCGGATCACGCTCAAGGTCGTGGCCGTGGACGGCGACAACCTCACCGGGCCGCACGCGGCGTCGGGGACCCCGTACAACTTCCAGGTGGTCTCGGACGACGAGCTTTTGGCGCTGGTGGCGGTCAAGGAGCTGAACATCCGCAGGCGGTTCGAGCAGATCCTCGAGGAGGTCCGCAACACCCGCAAGGACCTGATGCTGCATCGCACGCGGCTGGAGGAGGTGAAGCCCCTGCGGACCGAGCCGGCGTCGGCCGGACGCGAGGGCGAAATCCGCGAACAGTTGAACGCCGCCGAGTTCGCCGCGGCCGCCTCGGTCGACCGGTCGATCGAGGGGATCCGCAAGAACGCCAATGAAACGCAGTCGATCGAGGTCGAGTTCGGCGATATCCGGGACGAGCTGGAAAACAATGCCGTGCCCGACGTTAAGGTCCTGCTGGAACGAATCGACCAGGGGATCATAAAGCCCCTTCATTCCATCAATGTTCTCGATTATAATAACGTGGATGAATCTCTGGTCCTGTTACGGAAGGTTCTGGAAGACCGGAAAGTCATGGACGACGGGGCCGACCCCTTCGCCCGCTTCGACGAATCGATCGACCAGATCAGCCTGACGATCCAGCACCTGGAAGCCGTTCTTTCCCAGATGCTCAAGCTCGAAACGGTGAACGAAGCCCTGCAGATGCTGCGGGACATCATCAAGTCGCAGGAAGACCTGCAGGAAAAGACACGCCAGGAACGCAAGAAAAAGCTCATCGAGGGGCTGCAATAGTCGAAGCGGATGCCAAACCCCCGGAGATAAAACGTCAGTGAAGGATCCCGAACAGGAGACTTTTCGATGCTGACCCGTCGCTGCCTGGCCCTGGGACTGATGGCGGCCCTGCTGTGGCTCCCTTTGGGGGCGATCGTGCTGGCGGCGCCGGCTGAATCGGCGGCACCCGAGTCGAAAGCTCCCCCCGCCGCGGAACCCGGCAGGGAGGGCGCGCCGGCCGCCGCCCCCGACAAGGCGGCTGTGGGGGCCGCCCGGGAAGAGTCCCTGGCCACCACGCAGGACGTCATCAACCGCCGCTACAAGCGCTTTGAAGACACCCTCTACAAGATCGCCGAGTCGCTCCGCAAGACCGATCCCGACCGGGCCGATCTGCTGCTCCGCGCCATCGGCAGGAGCAAAGAGGACCGCATCGCCCAGCAGATGAACGAGCTGGCGCAGTTGCTGAAAGAGAACAAGCAACTGGGAGACGCCATCGACCGGCAGGGAGAAGTCGTCACGCAACTGCACGCGCTGCTCGATCTGCTCCTTAGCGAAGACCGGCAGAAGGAACTGAAGGAAGAGAAAGCCCGCATCGAGAAATACATCCGGGAAGTCAACAACATCATCGCCAAAGAGAAGGCCAACCGCGCCGACACCGAGCGCGGCGCGCCGGCCGACGAAGTCGCCGGCCAGCAGAAAAAAATCGCCGGCCAGACCGAGAACCTCGGCAAGCAGATGGCCAAAGATGACGCGGCCAAGCAGGCGAAAGCCAAACCCTCGGGCAAATCCGCCGACGGCAAGCCCAGCGAAGGCAAATCCGCCGACGGAAAATCCGACGACGGCAAATCGGATGACAAGAATCCCGCCGAGGGGAAACCCCCGGAAGGGAAGCCCACCGAGGGAAAGCCGTCAGAGGGCAAGCCCTCCGAAGGGAAACCATCAGAAGGAAAGCCCTCCGAAGGGAAACCTTCGGAAGGCAAACCGAGCGAGGGGAAACCCAGCGAAGGAAAGCCGTCGGAAGGGAAACCCTCTGAAGGCAAGCCGAGCGAGGGAAAGCCCAGCGAAGGGAAACCCAGTGAAGGCAAACCGAGCGAAGGCAAACCCAGCGAAGGTCAACCGAGCGAGGGCCAGCCCAGTGAAGGTCAACCGAGCGAAGGACAACCCTCGCAGAGCCCGCCCCAGCAGACGCCCGGCCGCGAAGAGCTGGAAAAAGCCCGGCGCGACATGGAACGGGCCATCGAGAACCTCAAGAAAAAGCAGCGTCACGAGGCCTCCGACGCCCAGGACGACGCCCTGGCGAACCTGCAGAAGGCCAAGGAGAAGCTCGAAGAAATCCTGCGGCAGCTCCGCGAAGAAGAGCGCGACCGCTTCCTGGCCATGCTCGAAGCCCGCTTCCAGCGCATGCTGGCCATGCAGCTCATCGTCAACGACGGGACCGTCAAGCTCGACAAGACTCCCGAAGCCGACCGCAGCAGCCGCCATTCGGCCCGCTCGCTGCAACTGGCCCGCCAGGAAGAGGAAATCGCCATCGAGGCGACGAAGGCCATCACGCTGCTGCGCGAAGAAGGGTCGGCGATCGCCTTCCCCGAGGCCGTCGAGCAGATGCGCGACGACATGCGGATCGTCGTCACGCGGCTCGAGCGGACTGATGTCGCCGAGCTGACCCAGGCCATCGAACGAGAGATCGTTCTGGCGCTCGAAGAAATGATCGACGCCCTGCAGAAGGAGATGGAAAAGAACAAGGACAAGAAGAAGGACCAGCCTCCGCCGAAGGACGGCCAGCCCCAGGAACCGCCCCTGGTGGACCAGTTGGCCGAGCTGAAGATGCTCCGCACGCTGCAATTGCGGATCAACCACCGGACGAAGCGCCTGGGACGGATGGTGGAAGGAGAACAGGCGCAGGACCTGGACGTCGTCAGCCAGCTCCAGAACCTCGCCGACCGCCAGGCCCGGATTCAGAAGGCGACGTACGACATGGCCACCGGGCGGAATAAATGACGAAAGTCTGAATAAATCCGAAATTCAAAATCCGAAATCCATTTTCCGTCTCTCCCCCCCGGGAGCGTTGTGTCATGCGTAATGCCCGAATCTCTGCCTTCGCCGCGTGCCTGTCTCTCTCGCTCATCGCCGTTGCCCCGGCCCGGGCCGAGCCCGACGCGCGCGAACCCCGGCGTCCAGCGGAGGTCGGGAGCGGCGCGGCGGTCCTGGTGGCTCCGCCGTCGGCGGATGTGGTCCGCACGCGGACGCTGGAATGGGTGGCGCAGCGGGTGGGAGCCGACAATGCGCGGCTGGAGGAGATCGGGAAGCTGTGGGGGCTGGCGGATGACGTTCCCACCGCGCAGACGCTGTTCGACCTGACGATTCAATCGTTTGCGCTGGCCGACGAGGCGACGCAGAAGCTTGTGGAGGCGTGCAGCCTGCAGCAGGCCACGCTGCTGCCTCCTGACGCCCGGCTGCTCGAGCAGGCGGACGCCGGCCGGTTTTACACGGCGAACGTGTCGCTGTTTTACGGGCGGTACCTGGCGCACCGGCAGATGTTCGAAGAATCTCTCGATGTCCTGATCCGGACGTCGATCGCCGACGTGGTCGATCCGGCCAGCCTCCTGTTCTTCAAGGCGGTCTGCCAGCATCACCTGCTCATGAAAGCCGAGGGTCTGGCGACGATCGAACAGCTTCTGAAGAACACCGAGGGGGTTCCCGTGCGGTACTCGACGGTCGCCTCGCTGATGCAGTTCGACCTCGAGGCGCTTCGCGACCAGTCGCTGGACGAAGTGTCGCGCAAGATGACCGACGTCGAACGGCGGCTCGGCCTGGGGCGCACCGGACAGAAAGTGCAGAAGAAGGAAGACGAGATCATCGTCACTCTCGACGAGCTGATCAAGAAGATCGAAGAGCAGCAGGGAGGCGGCGGTGGCGGCGGAGGGGCCGGCGGCAACTCGAACCGCTCGGCGTCCCCCGCCCAGGACAGCACCATCAAGGGCTCGACGGCCCCCGGCAAGGTCGATTCGAAGAAATTCGCCAACGAAAAGGAATGGGGCGATCTGCCCCCCCGGGCGCGGGCCAAAGCCAGGGATGAACTGGCGCGGAAGTTTCCCGCCCATTACAAGGATGCCATCGAGAATTACACGAAACAGGCGGCCAACCGGCCCGCCAGCAGCGGAAAGTGAACGGCATGGCAATCTGGCACGCCGCACTCCTGGCAGCGGCACTCAACTTTCCCGCGACGGGAGCCCCCGCGGCCGAGATCGAGACTCTCAAGGGAGATCGCCATGCCGGGGAGCTGGTCTCGCTCGACGCTTCGGCCGTCGTCCTCAAGAGCGGCGGGAACAGCGTGACCGTACCGCTGGCGGAGGTCCTCGAGCTTCGCTTTCCCGCAGTGCCTCCTCCCGAGCCAGCGACCGGCCCGCGGATCGCCCTCCACGACGGCTCAAAGCTGACCCTCGCCGCCTTCTCGGTCGCGAGCGACCAGGCCCGCTGCGAAGCGTCATTCGGAAGTTTCACGATTCCCGTGGCGCGGCTGGCGCACGTGCGATTCGGCATCTCCACCACGAAGCTGGATGAGGCCTGGAACGCGCTTCTCAAACGCGAATCGAAGGATGATCTGCTCGTCGTCAGGAAGGAGGACGTCCTCGATTTTCTCGCCGGCGCCGCCGGCGACGTCGGCGACAAGATCGGCTTTCTGCTTGACGGGGACGAGGTTCCCGTGGCGCGCGACAAGGCGTACGGCATCATCTTTCACCGCCGGGTTCCCCCTCTTCCCAGACCGGTCTGCGAGGTCCGCCTCGCGGGAGGCGACGTGCTGGCGATCACCCGCTTTGCGTGGGACGACGGCAGCCTCAAGGTCCGCCTGGCGAGCGGGGCCGACCTGACGGTGCCCGCCGCGCAACTGGCCGCGCTCGATTTCAGCGCCGGCAAGGTGCGGTATCTCTCGCAGCTCGAACCGCGCGACGTGAAATACGTGCCGTTCTTCGAAATCGTCTGGGAATACCGCCGCGACCGGAGCCTCGACGGCACGCCGCTTTCCGTCGGCGGAAAGAGTTATGCGCGCGGCCTGGCCCTGCACTCGAAAACGACTCTCCGCTACCGCATCGCCGGCGAATACAGCCGTTTTCAGGCGGTCGCCGGCATCGACGATACGGTCGCCCCATTGACGAGAACGGTCACCGGCGCGGACGGCAAGCCCGACGAGCGGTACGTTTCGGCGTACGTGCGGCTGGTCATCAGCGGCGACGGCAAGCCGCTGTTCGATTCGATCGTCAAGGGGACCGATGCGCCGCGGAGTCTCGACCTCGACGTGAGCAACGTCCGCGATTTCGAAATCCTGGTCGATTTCGGCAACGAGGTCGACATTGCCGACCACCTCGACCTCGCCGGCGCAAGATTTCTGAAGTGAACGCTTCTTGAAATCCGAAATCCCACATCCGAAATTCGAAATCCAAAGTTCGACACCGCACCCGGGAGGGCCGCATGTCCTGTTCTCCTAGAATCCTGATTGCGGCCGCGCTCGTGTTCCTGCCCCAGGCCGCGCGCCCCGCCCTCGCCGTCGATCCGGCGGTGATCGAAGCGGAACAGAAGCGGGTGGCCGTCGTGGCCCAGGTCGCCCCGACGGTGGTGGCCATTTTTTCCCCGGGCGGGCAGGGAGGGGGATCGGGAGTGCTCGTGACTCCCGACGGCTACGCGCTCACCAACTTTCACGTGACGCAGGGGGCCGGAAACTTCATGAAATGCGGCCTCTCCGACGGCGTCCTCTACGACGCCGTCATCGTGGGGATCGACCCCACCGGCGACGTGGCCCTCGTCAAGCTGTTCGGCCGCGATGATTTCCCGTTCGCCAAAATGGGAGACAGCGACGCCCTCTCGGTCGGCGACTGGTCATTCGCCATGGGCAATCCCTTTCTCCTGGCGACCGACTTCCGTCCCACGGTGACCTTCGGCATCATCAGCGGAATTCACCGCTACCAGTACCCCGCGGGCACGTTCCTCGAATACGCCGACTGCATCCAGACCGATTCGTCGATCAACCCCGGAAATTCGGGGGGGCCGCTGTTCAATTCGAGCGGTGAGCTGGTGGGGATCAACGGCCGCGGGTCGTTCGAAAAGCGCGGCCGCGTGAACTCGGGGGCGGGCTACGCCATTTCCATCAACCAGATCAGGAACTTCATGGATTCGCTGCGCGGGGGCCTGGTGGTCGACCACGCCACGCTGGGGGCCGCGGTGGCCACGAAGGATGACGGCGCGGTCGTCGTCACCAGCATCCTCGAACAGTCGGAGGCGTACCGCCGGGGGCTTCGCGCCGACGACGAAATCGTCTCCTTCGCCGGCCGCCCGATCCGCAGCGTCAACCAGTTCAAGAACGTGCTGGGCATTTTTCCGAAAGGGTGGAAGCTGCCGCTCGTTTACCGCCGCGAAGACCGCAAACAGGAAATCTTCGTTCGTCTGCGGGGGCTGCACCGCCAGTCGGAGCTGACGCTCAAAAAGAGGCCGCCCCAGCCGGAGATTCCGCAGCCGCGCGACAGGCAACCCGACAGGCCGAAGGGTCAACCCAGAGACAAGCCCGACGGTCAGCCGAACCCCCGGCCCGGGCCGCCGCCCCAGGCGATACGTCCGCCGGCCCCCAGGCCCCCCGAACACCTCGTCAAGTTCTACGTCGAGAAGCCGGGCTTCACCAATTACTACTTCAACGAGCTCGAACGCGAGCGGACGATCAAGGGGCTGACCGTCCTCGGTGATTTCTCGAA
>JBLMWR010000287.1:0-4117 GCA_050257335.1 Deltaproteobacteria bacterium
GTCGTGGAAGTGCTCGCCGGAATGGGAACCGCTCCGCGGCTGGCGACGCGCGCGCTCTTCGACCGCCCCGAGGGAATTCCGGGCAAAGGGATCGAATCGGCCGCCGTTCCCGCCGCCTTCGACGCCTGCCTTACGCTCCTCGACCGCTATGGCACGCTGCGGCTGGCGGACGTGGCCGAGCCGGCCCTGCGCCTGCTCGATCGCGGCAAGGTCGAATGGCATCCGCTCCTGGCGCGGTCGCTGCGGCGGCTGATCGACGCCGAAAGTCAGGGCGGGGGAGATCGCCGCCGAGGCTTGCGGCTGGCCGCCGACTATTTCTATCGCGGCCCGATCGCCCGCGAGCTGGCGGCCTTCTGCGAGCGAAACGGCGGCCTCATCCGTTACGAAGACCTGGCCACGCACGTGACGCGCGTCGAAGAGCCCGTCGCGGTCGATTACCGCGGGCACACGGTCTACAAGTGCGGGCCGTGGACGCAGGGGCCGTATCTCCTGCAGACGCTGCGCCTGCTGGAAGGCTTCAATCTGGCGGCAATGGGGCACAATCGTCCCGAGACGATTCACATCACGCTCGAAGCCATGAAGCTGGCGCTCGCCGATCGCGACGTCTACTACGCCGATCCGCTCTTCGTCGATGTCCCCCTGGAAGGCCTGCTGTCGCGCGGCTACGCGGACGTGCGCCGGGCTCTCATCGATCGCCAGCACGCGTCGCTCGAACAGCGGCCGGGCGACCCGCGCCGGGGGCAGGCGCTCCTCGCCGACGCGGAAAAGCGGTTCGGGCTCGGCGGCCCCGTGCATGACACGACGACCTGCGCGGTCGCCGATCATTGGGGGAACGTGGTGGTCGCCACGCCCAGCGGCTGGAGCGGCGTGCAGGCGGGAGAGACCGGCATCTGGCTGGGGACCCGCTTGCAGAGCTTCAATACCTGGAAAGGGCATCCCAACTGCATCGTTCCGGGGAAGCGGCCGCGGATTACGCTGACGCCCACGCTGGTGCTCAAGGAAGGCAAGCCCGTGCTGGCCGTGAGCGTCGCCGGCGGAGACGGGCAGGACCAGGCAGGCCTGCAGGCGGTCCTCAACCACATCGACTTCGGCCTTTCCGCGGCCGAGTCGATGAAGGCGGTCCGGATCGGGACGAATCATCACCTGGGTTCGTTTCGGCAGAAGCCTCCCGAACTGGGGAGCCTCCTCATCCACCCCGAGGCCGACGACGCGACAGTCGCCGCGCTGGAAAAACTGGGGCACAAGGTGACCCGGTCGAACGGGGCGCTATGGGCCCCCAGCGTCATCCGCATCGACCCCGCGGGAACTTTCGAGGCCGCCGGCGACGAACGGGCCGGCCGGCACGCGGGGGCGTATTAAAAGAGAGCCTCCGGCGACGGACCCAGGCGCCTCGATTCGCGGATATATTCGAGCTGCATTCCCAACCGCAACAGGCAACGACGAAAGAGACCGGCGTGAGACAACGCGATGGCGTGTCGGGCCTCGATCGACGCTCGCAATTTGCGGAGACGCTCCTGAAACTCATTGCTGTCGCACAGGTTCGTTCGGCCGTCAGCGACAAATTTCGATTTCATGGCACGCCTCGACCGCTCAAGCAGCCGGATTCGCAACGGCGGGAGCGATTCTCCATCTCGGAAACAATTCCGCTCCCTCCAATCAACATCAATTTAGCACATCGATCCGCGGGCGTTGAGCCGGCCCGGCGGGATCTGCCGGATCTACGACTGAGAAAACGTCGAGCCTTTCGGAGGTTCGTAGCGGATCGCCAGGTGCGGGGTCTCGATCCGCTTCTGGCCGGCAGCCAGCGAGTGCATTCCGGCTTCCACCAGGCCCCCGGTGAGGAGCGTCCGCTCGACCGGATAGGGGGCCTTGCCGGTCGTAAATGTCTCTTCGGCCTTCGACATCAGCGCCGCCGAGTACGTGACGTTGGGATTGGGGGGAAGATAGAAGAGGGTGGAAAGCGGTTCCGCCTTTCCCTTCAGCCGCGCGGCGAACGTGAAGTCTTCGACGAGACCGTTCATGAGCAGCATGGTGGCTTTGAGCCCGTCGGCGTATTCATACCGGTAGGCGACCGGATCACGGACGAATTCGCGCATCTGCGCCAGCGTCGGACGGCGATCGCTGAAGGTCTTCGGCTGGGCGAGGGTCTGCGTGCGCGCAATGCAGCTCTCGAACAACCGGGCGTCCCATCCGCCCCCCTTCCAGGTTCCCGCTTCCAGCGCCACCCAGACTGCGTCCCCGCGCAGGGCGTGCATCGCGGCCACCCCCGTCTCGCCTCCCTTGCGCCGTTCGGCCATGCACTGCAGGACCTCGAGGGCGTGAAAGTCGTAGCTGTCGAGACCGCCATGCGCGAGGCACACCATTTCTTCGATCTCCGCCCCCAGCGGCATGTCGATCGAGGGCATGCGCCACGTCACGGGGAGCGACGAGCCGGCGCAGAAACCGAACTTCATGCTCCGCGACGTCTCCACCATCTCTTTGGCCCATTCGAACTTCCACGAGAGGTGCTTGTCGTTGAAGACCGGGGTCGTGCGCCCGTCTTTGCGGAACACATCCGTCACCTGTTTGAAGAACTGGTAGCGCGGATACTCCTTCTGCCCGAATTCGTTGACGGGGTAGTCGCCGTGCTCTCCGATGATGAGCACGGCATCAACGGCCAGCTTGTCGCCGCCGCGACGGAGCGTCTCGGCGATCGAGGGATAGATTTGAAACCCGAACTCCTCGGCTCGCGAGCGGCTGAGGTCCCCTTCCGGCTTCTGATCGACGTACGCCGCGACCACCTCGAACGCCGGACGATGCCATTTGCCGCCGATGGGATAGCCGTGCAGGAAACGCTCGGCCATGTGCCAGGCGTGCGAGCGGTAGGTCCAGACGGTCGTGACCACGGCCAGCTTCTTGCGGGGAGCGGCCGGCGGCTCGGCGGCCCAGAGTAAGGATGCGCCGGGCAGCGATCCGCCGGCGATTCCGGCAGCCATGGTTCCAAGAAATTGGCGACGCGAGAGCATAGGGAGGGCTCCTTGCGATTGTCTGCGGGCGCGCGATCCGAAACAGGGTGGAACTCGCAGTGTACCGATCGACGAGCCATTTTTCATCGCCGGCATGGAGTCCGGTCACCCCGTGACCGGAGGTGATGGCGGGTCGCCTGCAGTTTCGTCGGTCGATCCAGGCACGGGACCGGGTGTCGCGCTTCGGCATGTGGCGCGGAACTTCGGCTCGCGTGCCGGGGGACAATGGCACGCCGAAACCGCGGGGTCACGGAGTGACCCCGCTACCGTTGCCGCGCATATCGGCTGCAAGGCGACGCTGGCAGCGTCGGCCACGGATCGGCAGGTTGTCTCAAGTTGCCATTTCCTCTTTTTTGTAAATGGCGAATCCTGCCTTGAGGTAATTGGGGAGGGCAACCGGGTGGTCCCTGGTGCACGTGTGCAGCCAGAAGCGCCGGGGACCATAGCTGAAGGCCTTGTCGATCACCCATTGCAGGAAGTATTTTCCCAGGCCCTTGCCGATGAATTCCGGCACGAGGCCGAACTGCTTCAGCTCGATCTCGCCGGCAACGCGCCGGTCCAGCTCGGCGAACCCTGCCGGGACGCCATCCACGAAGAGGACGTGCAGCTCGACCCGCGGATCCTGAATGATCTTCGCCAGCTCGTTGTCGGGCAGTTTCTTGCGGCTCGTCCAGTCCCAGTCATTGCCGACGGAATGGTACAGGAACCGGTAATACGCCACGGTCGGTTTCCGAACATGGATTACAGCAACGTTCGCCAGTGGGGCGGCAACCGTCCGCCCATTGTGAGCGAAAATTTCGAGGTACGTAGTGGTGATGGACATCCGATTCTCCTTCCGGAGGGATCTGGATTGTTAGAATAGCATTCATGGCATTCGGGTCATTCGTGATTCTCTTCTGGTGAGCCACGAAATGGACGAAAAACACGAAAAGAATGGGAAACCGCGAATGAACGCCAATGAGCGCGAATCCGTGTGTGGAGCACCCCGCTACCGACTCGCGTGTGACTGATGCGTCTTGTCTTTTCGCGTGTTTCGTGGTTACTCCTCTCCAACGCACGTTGTCGCACTCCACGGCCATCATATCATCCGCGGCTCGTTCCGATGATCGCAC
>JBLMWR010000288.1:0-2708 GCA_050257335.1 Deltaproteobacteria bacterium
GAAGAACCGGAAGAATCGTGGAAACCATAGTTTAAGGGGCCGTCAGGCACAAGGGAAGTTGGACGGCGAGAACCGTGCCTCGGAACCTGGGGTGCCGCGATGATCGTACCGGCCCGCGCCGAAGTCTATTCCGGATGTGCCGCTTTTGAAGCGGCCGTCGACGGCGGTCGAAACTGGCCGCGCTCGGAGTCGCTCAGGAGTCCCCGGAAGACGATTTCCAGCAGCGTCTCGTATTGTTCGTCGAGCGAGACCGAGCGTCCCGCAAAGTGATTTGTGAACATCGTGCCGTACAAGAGGCTCCCCATCGTGTCGGCGATTCGCTCGACCGGCAGATCGGCGCGGATGCGTCCCGCGTCGATCAACTGCCGCCACTGATCCTTCCAGTACCCGACGTTGGCGGCGCGGTATTCGAAATACGTGGGGCGTTTTCGGTCCCGGAAGATCGCCCGTTCCTGAATCAGCAACTCCACGTATTCAGGGTGCGATTCGAAAAACGCGAGGTACTCGCGGATACCGCGGCCGATGCGGCGGAAGGGATCGGATTCGCCGCCGCTTTCGGCTGCCGCACGCACCGTCTGCTGCATCCAGCTCATCCCCCAGTCAACACAGGCGAAAAACAGCTCCTGCTTGCCGGGAAAATACAGATACAGCGTCCCCTTCGCGATTCCGACCTCGGCCGCCACGCGTTCCATCTCGCATCCGGCAAACCCCTCTTGCGCGAACAGCCGGGCGGCGGTCTCAACGATTGCCTGCCGGCGCTGCGAACGGCGGTCGGATCCGGCCGGGTCAGTCTCCACAACCCTCTGTTTCATTCAGTCGTCAATCTTCGCATTTCTCATTGAAAACAACGCATACCGTAATATAATAGCCTGCTAACGAATATGACTGACCAGTCAGTCATATTGTACGCGCGATTTGTCACCGCGCCTGCCCCCCACCCTGAGTTTCCCGCCGGTTTTATGAAAACTCTTAACCCGAGCCCGTATTCGCCGGGGCCTGAACGTGCGCCGCGCGGTCACGGTTGCCGGAGTCCAGTGGTTTGCGGTTTTCTGTGGCTCGCGCTCGGTACTCTCGCTCTTTCCGGATGTAATCGGGCTGAGGCGAAAAAGGTCGAGCCCAAGCCTCCGGACGTGTTTGTCGAAATGCCGATGCGGGAGACGGTCACCGAGCGTGAGGAGTTTACGGGGCAGACAATGGCCAGGGAAACCATCGAGATTCGAGCCCGGGTCAGCGGCTATCTGGAAGAGACGTTTTTCAAAGATGGCGATTTCGTCAAGGAAGGCGACTTGCTGTTCCGGATCGACCCGCGCCCCTACCATGCCGAGTTCAAACGTACCGAGGCCACGCTGGGGCAAGCCGAGGCCCATTTAAAACGGCTGAAGCGGCAGGAAGAGCGGGCCGTCACCCTGCTGCAGAAAAAGGCGATCTCCGAAGAGAACTTCGATCAGGCCCGATTCGATCGCGAAGAAGCCGAGGCGACGGTCGATGCCGCCCGGGCGGCCATGGAAAAGGCGAAGCTGGACCTCGATTTTACGGCGATCACGTCGAAAATCTCGGGTCGAATCAGCCGTCGCATGGTCGATCCCGGGAATCTTGTCCAGGCCGATTTCACGCCGCTCACGACCGTGGTCTCACTCGATCCGATGTTCGCCTATTTCGACGTGGACGAGCGGACGCTCCTGCGGTTGCGGCGGATGACGGAGAGAAAGGACGATGATCCGAACCCCGGATCCAGTGCAAGCGGAGACCGCAGTTCGGAGTTCAGCTCGGAAGTCCGCGTGGCGATTGCCCTGGCGGATGGAGAACCAATCCCGCAGGGGGGAAAAATCGACTTCCTCGATAACCAGGTCGAGGCGACCAGCGGAACGTTGCGCGCCCGAGTGGTCATTGACAACAAGGATCGGATGCTCTCCCCCGGACTGTTTGTGCGGTTGCGAGTGCCGATCGGGACCCGCGAGGCCCTGCTGATCCACGAGGAAGCCCTGCAGACGAACCAGGGGCAGCGCTTCGTGTGGGTCCTGAATGAGAATGACGAGGCGATCCAGAAACCCGTGACGGTCGGTTGGCTCGAAAAGGACGGTCGGCGCGTGATTCTCGAGGGATTGGAGTCATCCGATCGGATCATCGTCCGGGGCGTGCAGCGGGTGCGTGACAGAAAAGTGGTAAATCCCAGGCCGCTCAAAACGGAAATGACGAAATCCGAATGACTGAAGAACGACAAAAACTCAAAACCTGAGGCATGTTTTCCCGGTTCTTCATCGATCGGCCGATCTTCGCTTCGGTCCTCTCCATCGTGATCACGCTGGCGGGGGGGATCGCGGCCTTCACGCTGCCGATCGCGCAGTACCCGCCGGTGACGCCCCCCACCGTGCAGTTCGACTGCAACTATCCGGGCGCCAGCGCCCAGGTGGTCGCCGAGACGGTCGCTGCTCCGATCGAGCAGCAGGTCAACGGCGTTGAAAACATGATGTACATGTCGTCGCAGTGCACCAGCGACGGCTCGTACACGCTGACGGTGACGTTCAAGATCGGGATGGACCTGAACCTGGCCCAGGTGCTGGTGCAGAACCGCCTGGCGCTGGCGATGCCGCAGCTCCCGGCCGTCGTCCGGCAGGCCGGTGTCACCACCCGCAAGCGTTCTCCCGACATTCTGCTGACCGTCAGCCTCAACTCGCGCGACCCCCGCTACGACCAGCTCTA
Source organism: Deltaproteobacteria bacterium (assembly GCA_050257335.1). GTDB lineage: Bacteria > Planctomycetota > Planctomycetia > Planctomycetales > Planctomycetaceae > JACQFH01. The sequence goes on from JBLMWR010000288.1 coordinate 2,701, forward strand.
TCTCAGCA
>JBLMWR010000289.1:0-5676 GCA_050257335.1 Deltaproteobacteria bacterium
ATACGTCGCACGGGTTCAGGTCAATCATTTCGACGCGCAGATCGATTTGGACAACCGAGAGGCTTTGCGAAATCTTGAGGAAATCTTCGCGCAGGTCAGCCAGCGTCCCCAGCGCCCCTGCCCGCCTTTCGGGAGATACGTCGGCTTGCGTCAGCTCCAGTTTGAGCTTTTCGAGCGCCTCGTCCGATTCGCGGAATTCAGCGAGCAACGTCTCTTTGAGCCGCTCGTCGCGTTTCGGATCGCGTTTTGCCTGAATCGGGTAGTCACTGACAAAAGGAACCGATTTCTGCCGGTGCTGGTTGAACCGCCGAAAATCGTCTTCGGTCACGTCGATGCCGTCCCGCTTGAGGTCGTCGCGGATGATGAGCATTTCATCGACGAGCCCGCGGAGCACCGCCAAATCGGGTTCGGTTGGGTCGAGCTGTTTCATAAGCGTCGAGACCCGCGCCATCGCCGGCGCGTCGGGATGCGCCTCCGGGACGAACGGAGGCTCGAGAACGAACGAATTCAGCCGGTCCTGCAGCCGGATCAGCCGCTGATCGACGAGTTCGAAGGGCTTGAGTATCGACGTGTCGACGGTGACATTCATGTCGACCGGGAGGCCAAGCCACAATTTCAGTGAATCGAACCCGTTGAGATACTGGACCCGTGCCTGGCGCAGATTGTTGACCGTCTGGGCGAGCTGGGTTTCGAGCTGCACGATGTTCTGGTTCGTCGTGAGGATATTGGAACGCTCAGCCAGATCAGTGACGGCCTTCTGGTACGCCGGGTCGTCGCTGAGCTGCAACAGCGAATGCAACTCGATGTCCATCAATTGACCGCGGAGGACGAGCCGTTTTTGGTCGGCGTCATACCGGATCTTGTCGGCGTGATCCGGAGGAATAACGACCCCGGCAGGGAACTCTGCGAGCGGCTCGCTGATTTCCTCGGGACGCTCGGCGGCCTGGGCCCTGAGCCGCTCGAGTTGCTCGCTGAGCTGCCGGATGTTGTATTCGGTATTGGAAACCGACTGGTACAACTGCAACAGCCCCAGAAAACCACCGTTTCCGCCGGAGCCGATGATGGGGACGGGAGAGGGTATCGGGCCGGTGCCGCTGAAGACCCCCTGAATTCCCACGGTGATGCCCGCCGTAAATCCGCCGGCCACAATGCTGGTGAAGAACCCCTGACGATACCGAGCGAGGTCGCGGACGGCATACAGCAGACTGCGTTCCGACTGGGTGAGACCTTCCATTATGAACCGCCGGCCGCCGGAAGCCAGCAGCGGCTGGACCAGCGCATACGAGATGGTCGATGTCGTCGATTGGCTGTTGCCGTTCGAGAACAGCCACAGCGTCTGGTTCGCGAGATTCACCAGCCATTGGCCGCCGGTGGGGAGCAATTGACTGACGCCGACGCTCGGATTCACCAGAAGCGAGTCGCTGGTGCTGGGGACGTCGGCATACGTCAGGCCGGCGCTGGGGCGGCCGTTCAGGCCCACGAATTGCACGTCAAACGCGAACCGCTGCAGCGTCAACGCGAGGGCAGCCAGATACACGTTTTCGATCTGCGTCTGGTAATCGCGGTTGTGGATGTACGCCAGATCGATCATGTCTTCCAAGTTCAGTTTCAGCTCGGGCCATTTCCCGGGACGGCCCATGTTCTCTTCGACGGCCTCCCGCGGCAGGCCGAACGGCTCGAGCCAGTTCGGGTTATCGACCGAGGCCTGATCACCGAATTCATGCCAGTGCTTCCATCCGCGCCGCCCGTACGCCCAGTGCATGAATTCGTGCGCGGCCAGGTCATCGGGGGGGAGCGGCTCGAAGTCGGGGTCGAAGGACTCGTAGAAGCGGCTGCGGGGATCGGTCTCGACCTTCACCCGATCGACGACCCACCGCGGGTCGCTCTGCTTGTCGCGGATCAGATTGTATGACAGCTCGTCCGCCTGCTTTCGCCAGTATTTTCGCGTGCAGCCCGCGGCGGTCAGCGAAAGCAGTACCAGGAGCGCGACCTTCAGGCCGGTTGGCATCCGGCAACGTCGCGGGAGACAACGATCGACAGTCTTGCGGATCATGGCGTGGCCCCGTTGGCAGTCGCCGCATGGATTTGGGCTGGCGCCCGCCCGCCGGATCGTCCGCCGCGCGCCGGCGAGAGGTTGCCGGTGGGGTGCCGTGAGGCGCCCGCGGAATCCATGTCGGTTGTCCACCGGCCGGCAATTCCCAGCCTGCGTTCGAGTTTGTCCAAAAGCAGGCCCAGCGCTTCGCAAAGTAAGACCTCCTGCTGCTTGTCGAGAACCTCGAGCACCGCAGCCGCCGCGCGGTGCCGCGCCCCGTCGGCCCGGGCGAGGGCCTCGCGGCCGGCAATGGAAAGCCCGATCAGCGCGACACGCCGATCGCTTTCCGACCGCACCCGCGAAATCAGCCCGTCCTGCCTCATCCGCTCCAGAAGCGTGCTCAGGTTCGATTCCGACTGCAGCAGATGCGCTGCCAGCTCCGTCTGCGAACAGGTTCCCGTCGCCTTCCGCCGCAAGGCGTCCAGCACGTTGTAACGGGATTCGTTCAAACCGGCCTGTGCTGTGGGAGTTTGCAGCAGTGCCGTCAGACAGTCCGCCGTTCGCAGCAGGAGATCGCCGGCTGAAGGCGCCGCCGTGCCGGAGCGGCCGGGCGCGCTCCCGCCGGCCGGTTCCCCCGAACGTGGGGACCTCGGCATCTCACGGAAATTGAAATGCGGTTCTCGCATTGCTGACCGGATTCGGTGGAGGGAGTCGTTTCTCGAAAAACACGCCGGCTGTTCTGCAACGGACGGTGTGCCGGCGTCAAGCCGACCCGGCACGCACATCTCGCGCGAATCGTTCCTTCATTCCTTTATGATTCGGAACCGAATGGTTTTGAGATGCAGGAATCCGCCGCACAACCGACAGGACCCGCATTTTCCCTATTTTGTGAAATCTTGCCGGTTGCAAATCCGACACCGTGACCTATGCTTGCACGCACTCCGAACGGCGGCCGTGAATCCACTGCCGACAACTGCGGCGCGGCAAGGTACTGCTGGAAGCAGAGAGGGCCCTTGACGCGCCGCAAGCTTTCTTTGGCGTCGGCCCAGAAGGGCCGGGCTGCCGGGCTCAACAGCGTGAACAATCCTCGCCAACCAGGCAGATTGCGGATTCTGCGCGGGAATTGCCGTGTTTTCCGAAAATAGCGGCAGCCATGCCGCCCTGCCGGCCGATACTCAATCAGGAGGTCACGTCCGTGAATGCGCGCTGCAAAGGAATGTTGCCGTGGATCCGGTGGAAATGATCAACCTGATTCGTCGCGATTTTGAGTCCAGCCGCTGGCTGGCGGTTCTGCTGGCTGTCGTATTGGCACTGGGGACCGCTCTCTGGCTCCCCGCACTTTCAGCGCGCGGGTCAATTCCGCGGACGGCTCGCCATCAACCTGCGATTTCGGTGCTTTCTGACCCCTTCGACGGTCAGAAGAAATGACCCGGCTGTGACCATGAATACCTCGTTTCGCACTGCCTTCTGGGCCATGTGCCTGGGACTGACCGTCCCCATGGTGCTCTTCGTCGGCGTCGAAATGACGTCGGGGGGACGTGCCACGCAGGACTTGTCGATGACGGCCTCCGACCGCCGCGAATCGCTGCGCTCATACTGGAAAAAGTCGGAGGCGCACCTGGCGCATAATGATTCGCCTTCGCGTGCCGCGCGCGGGAAATCACAAACGGGGGCGGCGGCTTCGGAATCCGATCATACGCCGCTCGCGGTCGCCTCGCGGGCGCCAGGGAGACAGCCGGCGACCCGGCCATCTCCCGAAGTGGCCGAGGCGAAGGTCACTCTGGGGCCGCAACTCGAAGCCGACCCGGCGGCCGAGTCCGCGATGAGGCGCGACCGTCGCGTACCGGCAGTCGTCACCGGCCAGCGCCCTTCTGCCGAAATTCTTCCGGAACGCGGGGAAAAGCTCCGGGACGATGGCGCGATCCAGGAGCGTCTCGACGGAATTGCGCAGCAACTCGATCGGCTGGGGCGCACGATCGCCACACAGGCGGAGCGCGAGCCGCCAGCCGACCCCGTCAAACAGACCGTCGAACTTCTCCGGGAATTGCGGCATGCCCGTGAGCTGGAAGAGCCCATCGCGACAGGCCCCAGGTCTTCTCCCCTCGAAACCGACGACGAGCAACCGGAACCGGTGCCGCGCATAAAGGATGGAAAAGTATCGCAGCCCTCGGATTCGGTCGCGGCACATGAATCCCCCTCGTTCGATCCGAGCCGGGCTTCGAAGAAGCCCCGTCCGCTGACCAAGATCTATCGCCCGCGCTACCTCAGCGCTACGGCGCTGCAAGCCCTGGTCGAGCCGCTGCTGACCGATGGAATCGGCAAAGCCGGCGCGGCAGACGCGAGGACCGACGAGTCGGCACCGACGGCCGGCGGAGATGTCTCGCCGGCCCCCGTCAGTGCGCTCGTCGTGCGCGATCTCCCTGAAGTCCTGCGGAAGATCGACCGCCTCGTTCTCAAGGTCGACGTTCGGCCGATTCAGGTGGTGATTGAGGCGACCGTAATCACCGTTGGCCTGAACGGAACAACGCCGCACGGAATCGACCTCCAGGAATTCAACGTTTCCGGCCAGTCCTCGGCGGTCGCGCGGACGGATGGCATTCCGACCGACCATTCGTCGACGATCGGGCCCCGGCCCAATTCGCGCACTGCGGGTCCGCCATCTGCGACCGGCGGCTCGCGTCTCACGCACGGTTTCGGCCTCAAATGCGGCGTCCTGCACGGCAATCCACGGGAATTCCTCACGGCCTTGCAAGCGGCCGCCCAGTCCCGAAGCGTCAACGCATGGCAGCTTAATGTGCTGAACCGGCAGTCGACGCAACTGATGCTGTATGACCCGTCAGGACCCGAAGGTTCGGTGCCGCGTGCCGCGACCGGAGCGATTCTCAAGATCCGCCCGATTGTCACCGAAAAGGGCCTGCTGCACCTCGATATCCAGCGCCCTCTCGATCGCGATGCCACGGCTGCCGGGATCCGGTCCGCCGCACTCACCAGCCAGGTGATTTTACGGGAAGGGGAGACTTTGGTGCTGGGAGGGTTCTTCGCCGAACGCCTCGATTCTCGTTTCTCTGGGACTCCCGGAATCGACGGATCGCCGTTCGTCGGACAACGCTCCGGCGAGACATCGGCGGTGGTGGAGCGCACAGAAACGATCGTCCTGTTGACGCCGCACGTCATCCGTCCCCCCACGGAGCCGGAGGACCAGGTGTCGCGGAAAGGCCGTCCAAAATCGAAGGCGGCGGGCCGACCGATTCTGAAAGAGACAACCGCCCAGCGCGGCGCCACAGGACGAAAAGCGGCGCAACAAACCGCCGCCACCGGTCCGCTGCAGCCAGCCGTTCCCGGAGTCCCCTCCGCCAAACCGTCCGCAGCCCGGCCGGCCAGGCCCGATCTGCCGCGGCGCCTGCCGCATTCCGACGACGTTTTCCTGCAGCCGACCGGCAGCCAGGCCGCTGCCGGCGAGTCGGCGGAAGACAGCGTCGATCGAATCCCCGTACTCGAGCTGCCTCGCGAGCCGGAGCTGCGACCGATCATCCGGCCTGCGGGCGCGATACCGCAGCCATAGCTCCGAAACACTGTCAAAATCCTCACGATCGGAGCATTGGGAAAATCCGCACCCGGGTGGCTCACATTTGTGACGGCAGACA
>JBLMWR010000290.1:0-2685 GCA_050257335.1 Deltaproteobacteria bacterium
CGAGGCGTGCCTGCTCCTGCGGGAATACCTGCTGCGGGGCCTCGTGCGGCGGGTGCTGATTCTGGTCCCCGCGCCGCTCGTGTCGCAATGGCACGGAGAACTGCAGGATAAGTTCGGGCTCAAGTTTTCGGTCCCCGGCAAGTCGGTCGCGGCAGAACGGCCGGAGTTCTGGCGGGAAACCGACCGCGTGCTGACGTCGCTGGCGCTGGCCAAGAGCCCCAAGCGCGCCGAGCTGGTCGCCGCCGTGCCCTGGGACCTCGTCATCGTCGACGAGGCCCATCATTGCAAGAACCGCAGCACGCGGAATTGGCAGCTCATCAACTCGCTGCAGCGGCGGCACATGTTTCTGCTGACGGCCACCCCGGTGCAGAACAACCTGCTGGAACTGTACAACCTGTTGACGCTGCTGGAACCGGGACATCTGCGGACGGAGGGGGACTTCAAGCGGCAGTACGTCCGCCGCGGAAACCCGCGCGACCCGCGCAACCGCGAGCGGCTGCGGTCGCTCCTGGGCGAAGTGATGATCCGCAACACGCGGAGCCTGGTGCAGATGGACCTTCCCCCGCGCTACGCACAGACGATCGTGGCGCAGCCTGCAGGCGACGAACGGCAGCTTTACGAGCGGCTCGATCAATACCTCCGCCGACGGGGGAATAGCGGCGCGCCCGGAGAAGAGGCCGACTCGCCGGAAGACGATGCGAGCGGCCCGTTGAAAAAGGGGACTGGCTCCGAGCAGTCCTTCGAGACCTCCCCGATTGCGGACGGCGGCGAGGTGCCTGTCCCCTTTTTTCAACGGGCCGCAGACACCGACACGCAAATCCCCGGCGAGTCATCCGTCGCCGGCGCGGAACGGCCCGACGATGCGGCTCCCGGCAAAGACGCCGCAGCCCCGCGCCTTTCGCGGATGCAGCTTGCGGCGCTGCTGGCGGCCCAGGGGAGCCATCCGGCCGCCGTGGTGAAATCGCTGGAACGCGCGGCGCAGAGCGATCCCGAAGCGGCGGAGATCGTGCGGCTGGCAGAGGGCATCGTGCGGTCCGCCAAGGACGAGAAGCTGCTGGAGATCATCGGTACGAGCCGCGACCACAAACTGCTGATCTTCGTCAATTTCCGGCGGACGATCGGGCATCTGCAAGCGTTGCTCGCCGGCGCGGGGGTGGCGTTCTCGACGTTTTCGGGGGAGCAGAGCGACCGCGAGAAGGACGCCGCGGTCGAGGCCTTTCGCGAGTCGGTCCCGGTCATGCTGTGCACCGATTCGGGGGGCGAAGGGCGAAACCTGCAGTTCGCCGACACGCTCATCAATTACGACCTGCCGTGGAATCCCATGCGGATCGAGCAGCGCGTGGGCCGCGTGCACCGCATCGGGCAGACGCGGGAGGTGTTCGTATTCAATTTGTGCACGGCGGGCTCGCTCGAAGCGCGGATCCTCGACTTGCTCAACGAGAAGATTCGCATGTTCGAGCTGGTGGTGGGGGAAGTCGGCTCGATCCTCGGCAACCTGGAGGGAGGTGAAGAGTTCGAATCGCTGGTGCTCAGGCTCTGGGCGCAGTCGCGCGACGGGGCCGAGCTCGACCGCTCCTTCGAGACCCTGGGAGAGTCGCTGCTCGACGCGCAGGAGCAATACCTGCAAACCAAGGAACTGGATGAAGCCCTCTTCGGGGAGGATTACGAATGACCGGGGGGACGGTGCAGGAGGAACTGCGGGAGTTTACCACGCAACTGTTCGAACAATGCGGCGGCTTGGTGGAGTGGCGAGCGGACGGATCGGGCGCGGCCATCGTGCCTCCGGAAGTGGGCCGGCTGCTCTCGCAGCATCAGGAGGAGCTGCGCCTGACCGAGCGGCCCGGCGAACCGGGACTGTGCGTGAGTCTGGCGACCGATTTTCTCGACGCCGCCGGAGCGGTGCTGAAAACCGCCGTCCCCCGCGTCGGCACGTTTCACGTGGAAGACCGGTATCTCAAGCGGGGGGACCTGCAGGAGGCCGTCGATCGCGCCTACACGTGGCTCAATGCGCGGGTCAAGCTCCTCGACCCGCAGCCCACGACGGTCGAATATCACTCGTGGTGGTTTCTGGTGTCGTTGCGCTCGGACGATTACTGGGAATCGCGGCTGTCCGTGACGCTGAATTCGGCGTCGCTGGCCGAAATCGATTTGCCCGACCCGCTGGAACTTCCCGATTTGCGGCCGGATTCGGTTCCGGAACTCGCCCCCGTCGAAACTTACGAGCAGGCGGTGGCCCAGGCACAGGCGCACATGAAGACGGCCGCCGCCGAGTTCATCCGCCGCATGGAAGGGCGCCTGGCCCGCGACCGCAAACGTCTCGAGGATTATTACCGGGCGCTGTTGCGCGAAAGCGGCGGTTCGCACCGGCGGCGGTCGGCGCCGGCCCCCGATCCGGCGCAGCAGGAGTCGAAAACCCGGGCCGTGCAGTTGGAGCTGCGCCGCAAGCTCGGCGAGCTGGAAGAGCGGTACACGATGCAAGCCCGCGCAGAGCCGATCGCCCTCGTCCGCACCACCATTCCCGCGCTGGCGATCCCCATCGCGGTGCAGCGCAAAGCGGCCCTGCAGACGCACACGATCTACTGGAACTCGCTCCTGAAACAGTTCGAGCCGCTGGCGTGCTCGGCCTGTGGTCACGGCGTCTTCTCGCTGGCGTTCACGAACGACGAAGTCGCCCCCGTGTGCGCT
>JBLMWR010000291.1:0-4868 GCA_050257335.1 Deltaproteobacteria bacterium
GAGCCTGCGGACCTCGACGACCGGCGGAGCGGGAGACGGAAAGGGCTCGGACATGGGGTTGTTCCTCTGTTATGCAGATCGTCGATTTCCGGGAATTCGTGCCGCAAAAAATTTCATTCCGAACGAAAAACAAAACCGGACACCGCGGATGACGCGGAGACGCGCGGATGATTCTGGCCAGGGTCAATTTGCAGATCCGCGTTCATCAGCGTCATCCGCGGTGTTCGTTTTGTTCGAGTTGCCGCCGCGGGCACAACTCGGATTTTTGTTTCTCTCATTCTGCGGTGCTCGAACTCTGCATGGCGGCGTCGCGCTGCTGGAGGAGTTTGACGACATCGTCGAAGGGGACATTCATCTGGCGGGCCTCGGCGAGCAGGGCGTCGATGCGCTCGGCGAGAATCTTGACCCGCTCGCGGCGGGCCAGCGGCGAGCCCTGATCGGAGACATACGTGCCGGCGGTGCGGCGTTTCTCCACAATGCCGGCGGTTTCCAGCTCGCGGTACGCCCGCGCGACGGTGTTGGGGTTGACGAGCAGCCTCTCGGCAAGTACGCGAATGGGAGAAAGCTCGTCGCCGGCCTTCAGCCGCCCGGAAGCGACGAGGTACCTGATCTGGTTGACGATCTGCAGATAGATCGGCACGCCGTCGCTGGTGGTGATATGAATCTGCACGGGACTGGTCCCCCAGGCGCAGGGGTGTTGGTCGTGAACCGCCCCGGCCGCCGGCCGTCATATTGTATTAATTCAATGATACAATTGCAGGACGCCATGTCAATCAGAAAAGTTGAAGAATTCGCGATTTGGAGAAGGCTGTCACCGTGCAAGTGAAATCGATCGCAGGACGGGTTGGCCTGTGCTGGCGAGTTCACCTCAACTGGATTCAGTTTATATGCGCGTAACTTTTTTCCTGCATTCCCTGCTTCCTGCCTTCCTGAATTTACTCCTTGGAACCTCTCATGCGTTCGAGGGGCGGTAAGGGGCGCGTCAGTAGACTCTTCGGCATTCGATCTCTGGTTCCGGCCGCGGGTTGTCGTCGGCGCGATTGTTCGCGGGACATCAGGGTAGTATTTTCTCCTGTCCCGCAGGTAGGATAGCGGGACAGGGCATTGACAGGGGCGCGATTCCACGATGAAAGGAGCTGCGGCCATGGACCGCAATATGGTTTACGCGGGGGTCTCGGTGGTTCTGGCCGGATTGCTCGGGTTCAGTTGGGCGCAGGGACGCGGGGCGCTCGTGGCCGACGAGCCCAGGCCGATGACCCACGACATCGCCGTCGTGGACATGGTGAAGATCTTCGAAAAGCACAAGGGTTTTCAGGAGCGGACCGCAGAATTCCAGCGTGCCGGAAAGGACGCCCAGGCGGAACTCCAGAGAATGGCCGAGGCGGGCAAGAAGCTGCAGGAGGACCTCAAGCTGTTCAAGCCGGGATCATCCGATCACTCCAAGCTTCAGAAAGAGCTCGCCGAGAAAGCCGCCGAGATCCAGAAGTTCCAGAAGGAGCAGACGGAGCGCTTCCAGAAAGAACAGACCGAGGCGATCAAAGACACGTATGAGCAGATCGTCCGCGAGATCCAGCGGATTGCCGAGGCCCGCGGGCTGCGGCTGGTGCTCCGCTTCCAGGAGGAGAACCTGGACATGAAGTTCCCCCAGAAAGTGGCGGAAACGGTGAACCGCCAGGTGCTGTACCAGAACGGCCTGGATATCACCGAAGAGGTGCTGCAGGCGCTGAATTGACAGCCGGCGGAAGCTGAGGCTCCAGCGTCACACCTCGAACGATTCGTGGAGCCTGGGCAGAATCGGCTCTTCGTCGCAGTAATCCTTGAGGACTGTGGCCAGCGCCTGCGAGGCGGCCGGTTCGCCGTGCACCAGAAACGCCTGTCCCACCCCGGTCTGGCTGGCCAGGTGTTCGTACCACCATTTGAAGTCGTTGACGTCGGCATGCCCGGACAGGCCGTTGAGGATCTCGACTTTGGCCCGCAATTTGTAATCGCGGTCGAAGATCTTCAGATACGGTTGCTTTTCGACGATCCGGCGTCCGAGGGTGTGCTCGGCCTGAAAGCCAATGATCACCACGGTGTTGTTCGGATTCTCGACGCTGTGCTTGAGGTGGTGCAACACCCGGCCGTTTTCGCACATGCCGCTGGCGGCGATGACCACGAACGCCCCGCCGCGGTGATTCAGCTCCATGCTCTCCTCCTGCGACGCGACGTATGTCAGCCCCGGAAAGGAGAACGGGTCGTTGTCGGTCCGCAACAACTTCTGCACCGCTTCATTGAAGAGGTCCATGTTCCGCCGAAAAATCGACGTCAGGCGGTTCGACAGCGGGCTGTCGACGAACACCGGCACGTGCGGCAGCTCGCCCCCGTTCTTGAGTTCGTTCAGGAAGTACACGATCTGCTGCGTCCGCCCCAGGCTGAACGCCGGAATCACCACCCGGCCGCCGACCGCCGCGGCATGCCGGATGATCCGCACCAGATCGGCCTTGATGTCCTGCGCCGGCGGGTGCACGCGGTTGCCGTATGTCGATTCCGAGATGAGGATGTCGCAGCCGCCGACCAGCTCCGGGTCGCGCAAGAGCGGCAGCTCGCGGCGCCCCAGGTCGCCGGTGAAGACGAGCCGCCGCGTTTCTCCCTTCTCCTGAAACTCCAGCTCCGTAATCGCCGATCCGAGAATGTGCCCCGCGTCGCGAAACCGGATGCGCAATCCGGGAAACAGCTCGTGCCATTCCTGATAGGTCTGCGGCTCAAACTGGCGGACGATCCCGCGCACCTCTTTTTCGCCGTACAGCGGTTCGATTCGCGGAGCCCCCTGCGGCCGGTGCTTGTCGAGGTGCTGCGCGTCTTCCTCCTGAATGTGCACGCTGTCGAGGAGCATGATGTCGGCCACGTCAGCCGTCGCGTCGGTACAGAAGACCGGTCCGCGAAATCCGCGGCGGAAAAGGCTCGGCAGATTGCCGCAATGATCGATGTGCGCGTGCGACAGGATGACGGCATCGAGATTCGACGGATCGTGAAAGAAGTTTTCGTTCTTGCGGCGCGATTCGGCACGGTGCCCCTGAAACAGTCCGCAGTCGAGCAGGATCGTCAGCTTTCCGCATTCGATCAGGTGCTGGCTTCCCGTCACTTCCCCCGCCGCGCCGCAGAAGGTGATTTTCATCATAATCCTCGTTTCGTCGTTTTCACAACCCCTGTTCATTTATTGCGTTACGTTAATATCGGTTGACTGCCGTTGCGAACGCGACCTAGAATTGAACTAAAGTTGATGCTTTTGCCGTCAATGTGATAAAAGTGCGTATCGGGCGGTCCGCCCGACTCGCCCCGCGGCGAAGCGTCGCCGATCGAACGGATTTCGTAAAACTGGGGGATCTGCGGGAGGTGGAAAATGGTGGCTGTCGTCGCTAAACCGGAATCATTACGCGACATGTTTGCGGCCTGCACCGAGCACGCCTTTCAGGTCGACCTCGGGATCGCCGACACTCGCCTCACCGACTATCTCACCGACATGCTCCTGCGGTTCACCCGCTTCGATGCCATTTTCCGGTTTCGCAGCACGGTGGGGCGCCGGCTCGAAGAGGTCGCCGAGATGATGTTCGAAGCCGAGCAGCGGCAGGGGAAACCGCGCCGCGAGATCTACCGGCACATCGGTGACTTTACACTTTTCTGGACCGGCATTTACCCCGAAGCGCTGTCGCATCTGCAGTCGCCCGACCACAGGGACCACCTGCTCGATTATCTGGAGCAGGGAAAGCGCTCGTACCTGATCGCCAGCGAATACGACGAAGAGCCGTACCATGAAGAAGCGCCGGTCCTGCGGCGCCTGAGCGTCGAGTTCGAGCTGTGCAGCGTCGGCCTGCAGCAGGTGCGCAAGGAATGGGGGCGGCCGATCGTGGAGCGCACGCGGCGTGACGACGGGCAGAATTGAGTCAGTGCCCGCGATGCACCGGCGCGAGGGCAAGCCGCTGCTCGTAACGACGAATCGGATTGCGGTTCAGGCGGACATGGTCCAGCCCGGGGCCATGACACGCCTCGCATGAAATGCCAAACTCGACGGCCTGAGTCTCCAGCACCCGCCGCCGGGCTGCATTGTCGGCGCCTCCCGCGGGATCGAAACGCCCGTGCGTGGCGTGGCACCTCATACACGCATTTCCCCACCTTCCGGAATCATGCACCAGGATCGACAATTCGGGGCGGGCCTGCAGACACATCGGGTTGATGTAGCCGGAATGCCGAGGAATCCACTTCTGCTCATCCTTCAGGAACATGCAGGGCAGAATGATCAGGTCGCCGGAGTACTTCGACGAAGCCAGCCAATATGCCTGCCGGTGGTGCGATCCGGTGGTCATGACGACAGGAAAAACTTCGGTTCTTTGGAGAATCTCGGAGGCCATTTCGACAAGGAACTCGTTCCCTTGTCTGAAGAGCACGACCTTCAAGTCCTTGCCGTGAAGTTCAACGTTGTCGAAGTTGCCGATGACGCTCTTTTCGTCGGCCACCTGAGTCATCGTGCGATGATACGAATCATACCAGGTGGCGTGGTTGTGGGGATGACAGCTTCGACAAGCCTCTGAGCCGACGTAGTTGCTGAACGGCGCCTGAATCGGACGATTGGTTACCGCCATTTCGCGGTCGACGGGCGGTTCGGTCCAGAAAAAGGCCGTGGAGATGATCAGAATCGTCAGACCGAGCCAGAGGACCACCGTGACGGCGACGCTCGTGCGGGTCGCGATCTTCGCCCCCCCACGCGCGACAAAAACCGGCACGATTCCTGCGCAGGAAAAAACAGCGATCAGCAACGCTTCGATATTCAGCGGAGTGGTCCTGCAATGAGAAAGCCGCGAGAGGACGAGTTCGGACACCTGCAGGTAACCGTT